>CAZIXG010000032.1:5787-10303 GCA_964543305.1 uncultured Ruminococcus sp. | reverse complement strand
AAGGTGTCAGATTAACGAGTATTTTAACAAAGTATGAGCGAAAATCCTCCTTTTTAAAACGGAGTTTGGATTATTTGCTCTACCCTAAGGCAAAAATAGCATAGGAGTGATTAATAATGAAATTTGCTTTTTTTGATGCTAAGTCCTATGATATGCCGTCATTTAAGCAATACGGCGAGGAAAAGGGCATAAAATTTAAGTTTTACGAAACAAAGCTTAATGAAGATACGGTAGACTTGGCGCGCGGGTGCGAGGGCGTTTGTGTGTTTGTTAACGATACTGTGAACACGGCTGTAATAGATAAGCTTTATGAGCTGGGTGTTAAGATAATCGCGCTCAGGTGTGCAGGATATAATAATGTGGATGTGAAGTATGCCTACGGCAAAATTCATATAGTCCATGTTCCTGCCTATTCACCATATGCGGTTGCTGAGCACGCTATGGCAATGCTGCTCACCTCTATTCGCAGAATTCATAAGGCATATATCCGCACAAGGGATTTTAATTTCAGCCTTAACGGAATGACAGGCTTTGACCTTCACGGCAAGACGGTGGGCGTTGTTGGTACAGGTAAAATCGGCAGGGTGTTAATCGATATCTGCCGAGGCTTTGGTATGAAGGTTATAGCCTTTGATAAATATCCTGCAGAAAACAGCGGTATTGAATATGTTTCTTTGGATGAGCTTTTTAAAAGAAGTGATATAATTTCACTTCATTGCCCGCTTACAAATGAAACCCGCCATATGGTAAATACCGATTCTATAAAAACGATGAAAAAGGGTGTTGTAATAATCAATACATCTCGTGGCGCGCTTATCGATACAGAGGCACTTCTTGAAGGAATAAAAGCGCGTCATATAGGTGCCGCCTGTCTCGATGTTTACGAAGAGGAGTCCGATATTTTCTTTGAAGACTATTCAGGCCATATTATTGATGATGATACCCTCGCTCGCCTTATTTCAATGCCTAATGTAATTGTTACCTCGCATCAGGCATTTCTCACCGAGGAAGCGCTTAATAATATAGCCGAAACCACGGTGGAAAATATAACAGAGCTGAGAGAAAGCGGATGCTGTAAAAACGAGCTTTGCTATCATTGCGGCAAAACCGAAAACTGCAAAAAGCATCGGCTTAATAAATGCTTTTAAAAACGGGGTGTTGGTAAGGCGCAAAACCGTATAAAAATTAGTAACTTTTTATAAAAAACAAAAAATATTACTAAATAATTATTGCACTTCATATTAAAAAATGTTAGTATATATATACAGTGATTTTTTGAGGTGGTAAAATGTTTAAAAAAGCATCAGCGCTTTTTACGGCGCTTGTTCTTCTGCTCTGTCTTTGTGGTTGCAGTAAGACTGACGGAAACAATTCTTCTCAAGAGGTTGAAGTAATATACGAATATGATACCGAATATGAAGAAGTTGAAAATGAAAACACCAAAAATCTTACCGATGATTCACCGGTAACACAATCAAGTGTTGATAACAGTTCGTCGGAGGATGATAATATGCAGCAAAATAATACTTCCACTCAGAGTTCAAACACGGTTGACACTCAGAGCACGGCTACTGAAGATAATGGCTTTTCTTTATCTGATGCTTCGGTTTTAAGCAAAATTAAGCTTAACGGCAGAACATTGCTTACCAGTGATGGTGTTGCTTTGGAATACTCTGCAAGCAGCATTGAGTTCAAAGCCAACTGCAGTGGCACCGTATACCTGCAATATACCAAATCAGGTAGCGATAATAGATATTTCTCCGTTTATGTTGATGGCACTATCACACAAAACAGAACGGTTTTGGATGAAGAAGGATATATGTTTTTAGCAAGAAACCTTTCTAAGGGCGAGCATACCTTTAAGGTGATTACCGATACTGAGGTTAGCGGCGGTCCTCTTGTTACCTTTAAGAAAATATCTGTTAACGGTGAGTTGATTTCTGTAAATAGCAGTGCGCCCGTTATTGAGTTTTTAGGTGATTCCTTAACAAGCGGCAGAGGTGCTTTGTGTAAGGATGGTACAGCAAACTATCACTACACCCAATATGAAAGCAGCACCGCGGCATATCCATACCTTATAGCACAGTCACTTGGTTATGATTACAGAATCGTTTCTAAGGCAGGTATCGGTCTTAAGGCGTACGGTAGTACTATGCCTGACTTCCTCGATTTCTACAAGGCAGAAAACTACCTGCGTGGCAACAAAACAGCGTTTACCTCACAAAAGGTAAGCGATGTTGATGTTGTTGTTGTAAATCTCGGTACAAATGATGAAGGTACTGCAAAGGTATATGATTCCAGTAATGCCAGCATAGTTGCTCAATATAGCCAGTATTATGCAGACCTTATAACAGGAATCGGCTATGATAAGGACACTAAGATTTTGTTTGTTGCAGGCGTTGGCGGTTGCACGGGATATTATAATTCCTTTGAAGGCGCAAAGCAAATTCTTAATTCAGCAGGATATAGCAATGTATACTATTATAAAGCAAACAGATATATGTCGGGCGGTGGAAAGCACCCAACTGCTGATGAACACAAAACCGTAGCTAATGAAATACTTAATATATTAAAGAAAAACGGAATGGTATAAATTTAAAAAGGGCAAGTTGAGGCACACTTCTTGGGAAGTGTGCCTCGGTTATATTCGTGCAAAGTACGAGCAATATAACAAAATTCGCGATTATACTTTCCCCTAAGAGGAGGAAGCTCTATGCTTAAGAAAATTATTTCATTATGCACAGTGATTGCTTTGTTAATGTGTGTTTGCGCTTGCAGCAGTGAGGAAGATAACTATTCTTCCGAAAGCGTTGAAGTTATTTACAAGGTTGAGGAAGAGTATATAGATAAAAACGGCGAAGTTGTTACAACCTCCGAAAGCGATGAGCGTTCTGTAACGGAAGCCTCATCTGAAGAGAATAATTCTTCCAAGAATGAAACAACCGTTTCTTCAAATGTTGCCTTCGAAGGGGAAAATAGTATGCATTACCTTAACGATGCTGATGTGCTTAGCAAAATAAAGCTAAACGGCAGATGCGAAAAAAACTCAAAAGGTATAAACTTAAATTTTGTAGCGAGCGCAATTGAGTTTAATGCAGAATGCACTGGTGCACTGGTGACACTTGACGCCCAAAAAGGTGTTTATTTTGCAGTGTTTGTTGACGGTGTACAAACTCAAGAAAGAATAGTCACCGCGAATGGAATTAATTATATAATTCTTGCAAAAAATCTTGCTTCAGGAAAGCATAACTTCAAGTTAGTTCGTGAAACTGATTCGTCATATAACTCTGCGGTAACGGCTACAAGCCTTCAGTTTGAAGGAAAATTTGCGGATGCTCCGGCCAAAAGTGATACCTTGATAGAATTTATAGGTGATTCGCTTACAAGTGGTTCTTGTAATCTTGCTAATACCAATACTTCTAACCCATATGCCAATGAATATCAAAACGGTCTTAAAGCTTATCCTTATCTGATAGCAAGTCAACTTGGATATGATTATAGAATAGTTTCAAAGGGTGGCATAGGTATTCAAAGTAATATGAATCTTCCTGAATTCGTAGATTTTTATAATCTTGAATGCTTCTTTGCGGATAGAAGTGCACCATATAATTCTTCAAGTCCTGAGGATGTGGATATCGTTGTAGTGAATTTAGGAACAAATGATGTTTGGTACCGTTTGTTAGATCCTACAAATAAGGCTTCCGTTGATGATTATTCGCAGCGCTATGCCAATATTATAACAGGCATTGGTTACAGAAAGGATGCTAAGATACTTTTTGTTACTGGTGTCAGCACCGCAACAAAACAAAGCAGTGCTATAGAAGGTGCGATAACAAAGCTTAAAGCTCTTGGCTATACCAATGTTAGTCTTTATCAGGCTGGTACTTATATCGCAGGAGGCGATAACCACCCAACCGCCGATGAGCATGCTTTAGCTGCAAAGGAAATAATAGAAGCAATGCGAAAGAATTCAATAATTTAATTTATTAAAAGCAACGGGTATAAACCTGTTGCTTTTTGCATATATTCAAAAAACTTGCATAATTATTCATAATTCTTGACAATGCCGTTTAATAGGTATATAATGTTTAAAATTATTTATTTAAAGAGGTAAGTTAAATGGCGAAAATGTGGGCTGGCAGGACTGACGGTGTGACCGATAGTGTTGCCGATGATTTTAATTCATCAATACATTTTGATAGTAGAATGTATTCTCAGGATATAAAGGGCAGTATGGCGCACGCCGCAATGCTGGCCCGTCAAGGTATTATTGCCGCCGATGAGGCTGATACCATTATTTCAGGTCTTGAGGGCATATTAACCGATTTGCAAAGCGGTAAACTGCAGTTTGATTATTCGGCTGAGGATATACATATGTTTGTTGAGCAGGAGCTTACGGCCCGTATTGGTGATGTGGGTAAAAAGCTTCACACTGCAAGAAGCCGTAACGATCAGGTGGCGCTTGATATAAGAATGTATCTGCGCGATGAGATTGATGAAATCACCGCACTTTTAA
>CAZIXG010000032.1:3450-5777 GCA_964543305.1 uncultured Ruminococcus sp. | reverse complement strand
GGTTTGGTGGCTAATATCACCGATAAGGCGGAGCAGTATAAAAGCGATATAATGCCTGGATACACCCATCTTCAACGTGCTCAACCCATAACCTTTGGTCATCACCTAATGGCTTATTGTATGATGCTGCTAAGAGATATTGACCGCCTGAGCGATTGCAGAAAAAGAATGAATATATCGCCCATAGGCTCTTGTGCGCTTGCGGGAACAACCTATAATACCGACCGCCGTTTTGAAGCGCAGAAGCTCGGCTTTGATGATATATGTCTAAATTCTCTTGACGGCGTATCCGACCGCGATTTCTGTGTTGAGCTTATGAGCGCAATATCGCTTATAATGATGCACCTTTCCCGCTTTTCTGAGGAGATAATCCTTTGGTCAAGCTGGGAGTTTAAGTTTATTGAGCTTTCAAATAGCTATACCACAGGCTCCTCAATAATGCCGCAGAAGAAAAACCCCGATATGGCGGAGCTTGTTCGCGGTAAAACGGGCAGGGTATACGGCGACCTTTTGGGTCTGCTCACCACACTTAAGGGACTTCCCCTCGCGTATAATAAGGATATGCAGGAGGATAAGGAGGGCATATTTGATGCCTGCGATACCGTTAAAATGTGCCTTAAGGTATTCTCTCCTATGATAGCAACTATGACCGCACTTACCGATAATATGAAGCGCGCCGCTCAAAAGGGCTTTATAAATGCTACCGACCTTGCAGACTATCTTGTAACAAAGGGTATGCCGTTCAGAACGGCATATAAAATTTCGGGCAGCATTGTGGCATACTGCATCGAAAACGATATGGTGCTTGAAGAATTAACCCTTGAGCAGTATCGTGAGTTTGATGCCACTTTCGATGAAACGCTTTTTGAAGCTATAAATCTTGAAAACTGTGTAAGCCGCCGTATTTCCGAGGGTGGCACCTGCGAGCAGTCTGTCGAAAAGCAGATAGAATATGTAAAATCAAAGCTCGATTAATTGCCTAAAAAATCCTGACCGCAAGGTCAGGATTTAATCTTTATTTCATATAGTTTTTAATGGCGGTAAAGGTTTCGTCGCTTATATCATGCTCTATCTTGCAGGCGTCCTCTGCGGCTGTTTCTTGGCTTACGCCGAGTTTCACAAGAAGCTCTGTGAGGATGGTGTGGCGGTCAAATATCTTTTTAGCTATTTCAAGACCTGCATCAGTAAGGGTGAGGTAGCCATCCTTATCCATAAGCACATATCCGCCCGATTTAAGCAACCCCATAGCGCGGCTAACGCTTGGCTTTGAATAGCCCAAATAATCGCAAACATCAATTGAGCGCACATTGCCCTTTTTACGGCTCAAAACATAAATTGATTCAAGATACATCTCGCCCGATTCCTGCAAATGCATATTAAACCTCCTAACCAAATATCACAATATATAGAATAACATAGATTTAAAAATAATTCAAGTTATCTGTTTTTATTTATATGTTTGATTTGTTAATAAATTTATGGTAGAATATAATAAATAGTATTATTTTTGCTAAACAGAGGGGGGAGAATGCTGAAAACTTCGGTTAAAAACAAGCGAGGTATACCGTTTCCTGTGCATATTGTGCTTTCAGGTATATCGCTTATTTTGCAGTTGATTTTCTTTATTGCTCTGGTTTACGGCTTTTCAGAAAATCATCTTTATATTTACACTCTTTCCGAAATTATAGCGATATTTACAGTTATATTTATAGTGAATCGCCGCGGTAACCCAAGCTATAAGATAGCGTGGATAATCTTTATATTGCTGGTGCCTGTTTTCGGTATTCTCGTGTTTATGCTCTTTGGCGGTGGCAGAGTTATGCCGTATCTTAAAAAGCGTTTGCAAAAGTGTGAGAAAAGATATATGTCACAGCTGCCTGCTTGCCAAGAAACGAGTGACAATCTGCGTTACAGCGATATGCTGCATTCTCGTCAGGCAGAGTATCTTATGCACGAATCAGGCTTTCCCCTTTATAAAAATTCCTCGGTTGAGTTTTTAGCGCCGGGTGAAAAATTTATGCCTCGATTCATTGAGGAGCTTCAGAAAGCCGAAAGGTATATATATATCGAGTTCTTTATCATAGCCGAGGGCAAAATGTGGAATCAGGTTAGTGAAATACTTGAGCAGAAGGTTCGGGAGGGCGTTGAGGTTAAGGTTCTTTTCGATGATTTCGGCTCTATTAAAAGGCAGCGAAAGGGCTTTATAACAAGACTTCGCCGCAAGGGTATAGAGGTTGCGGTATTCAACCGTATCCGCCCGTCACTTGATATATTTATGAACAACCGCAATCACCGAAAGATAGTGGTTATTGACGGTAAGGTTGCCG
>CAZIXG010000032.1:0-3440 GCA_964543305.1 uncultured Ruminococcus sp. | reverse complement strand
AAGCGCTTTGGCTATTGGATGGACTGTGCCGCAATAATCAAGGGCGAGGCGGTAACAAGCTTTCTGGCAATGTTTTGTAGCACTTGGCATTTTACCACAGGCAAGCCAATTGATATGGCTTCACGGAAAGCCGATGAGGCGGTGCTTTCAAAGGGCTTCGTGCTACCCTACTGCGATGGTCCGCTTGATGATAAAAACCCCGCTGAGGGTATTTATATGCAGATACTTAACACCGCTCAGCGGTATGTTTATATAGCAACACCCTATCTTATAATTGATAGCTCTATGACCGATGCTTTAAACCTTGCCGCGAAATCAGGAGTGGATGTTAGGATAATAACCCCGCACATACCTGATAAATGGTATGTTCACCCCGTAACGCAGTATAATTATCTCGAGCTGCTCGAGGCAGGCGTAAAAATCTATGAATACACACCTGGCTTTATCCATTCTAAGTTCTTTGTATCAGATGATAGCGTTGCCACTGTTGGAACCGTGAATATGGATTACCGCAGCTTTGTGTTGCATTTTGAATGCGGAGCTTGGATGTGTGGCAATGAAGCGGTAGGGGATATTAAAAGCCATTTCCTCTCGCTCCTTGATGAATCGGAGGAAATAACCCTTGAAAAATGGCGAAAAACGCCGTGGTACACAAAACTTAAGCGTGCGATACTTCACATATTCGCACCTTTTATGTAAAAATATGGAGGTATGAAAAATGAAAGGCTTTTTAAAATTTTTGGGAACAGTTGCAGCAGTTTTCACTGCGGTGCTCGGTGCACTTGCTATCTTTGATAGGTTTGCTAACCGCAACCGCATTGAGGGAGATTATCTTGAATGCGAGGTAGAGCAGCCTCAGTCAAAAGAATAATTTAATTTGATTTTTCAAAATGCAGGATGTGATATAAGCGCATCCTGCATTTTGTTTTGTCATAACATATGCGCTTTGTGAATACAATTAATTAAGAAAAGTTTATGGAGTGTGTATACAGTATGGAGCAAAAAAACATTAAAACAGCGGTTCATTCAACCGAAACTATCTTTAATGAATCGGCCGAGGTGCCGATAGATGTTGATTTCACACTGCCTGATTACTGTCCTGATATATCTAAGATATTAAAATGCCGCGCGGTATCGCGCATATCTTCAAAAGGAATAAACGGTAGAACTGTAAGCACTGAGGGATGTGTTACCATAACTGTTATTTACGCTGATGATGATAACGCGCTTAATTCCTATGAATATCAATATCCCTTCTCTAAAAACTTCGACGTAGGTGCAGATACTGATGGCACAGCACTTAGCGTTAAAACAAAGTGCGAGTATATAAACTGCCGTGCCGTAACAGGCAGAAAAATAGATATTCACGGGGCGGCAGGTGTATATGTGAAGCTCACACGCCGAAAGACATGCGAAGTGATTTCTGATATTGACAATACAGAAATAGAACTGCTGCGCGGCAGTATACCCGCCACAGTTCCAATGGGAAGCTGTGATAAATATCTTATTATAGAGGAAGAAATTGAGCTTGGCGGCGGTCAGCCTGATATACGCTGTATTGTAAGATATGATGCCGAAGCTTGCATTCGTGAAAGCAAAATATTAGCGGGCAAATCGGTTGTGAAAGGCGAGATGGCGGTAAGCATTCTTTACTGCCCTGAAAGCGGCAGCACACAGACAGTTCGCGCAACTATTCCGTTTAGTCAGCTTCTTGAGATAGAAGGTATGAATGATAGCTGCTCGTGCGAGTCAAAGGCAAGCATTGCCCACCTTGAAATCAAGCCTCGCTCCTCGGCGGCTGGAGAGTGCCGCGAGTTTTCACTTAGCGCAAAGCTGCTTATAAGCAGTGAGTGCTGCTGCAATAACGATATTGATGTTATACTTGATGCATATTCTCGCAAAAACGAAGCGGAAATATCCAAAAACGAGGTCTGCTTTAATAAAATTATTTCCAATATAAACGAGACATTTAATTGTAAAAAGAATCTTGATTTCGCCGACGGCGCGCTATCTGTGATATCCGACCTATGGTGCGAGGTTAAGCCTGCAAGTGCTAAATTTATGGGGGATAGTCTCATTATAAACGGTGTGGTCACCGCCTATATGATAGCACTTGATTCTCTGGGTGTGCCCGCTTTCTATGAAAGACCAATTGATTTTGAATATAGATATTCCATAGGGGATACGGGCAAGAGTCTTATGTGCGCTCCTGAAATAACGGTGCACAGCTGCAACTATACTATCTCTTCATCAGGCAGTATGGAGCTGCGTGTTGACCTTAATATCAATGCCGCAGTTTATGAATGCAGTAACATCCCGCTTATAGTTGATATAAATGTAAAAGAAAACGAGCCTCTTGAAAAGGCATCGCACGGAGCAATGACAATTTATTTTGCCTGCAAGGGCGAAAATGTTTGGGATATTGCAAGGCGTTATTTTGCAAATGTTGAGGAGGTGCGCCAGATAAACGGTGTTTCGGATGATGTGCTGGCGGCCGACCGTATGATTTTAGTGCCTACAAACTAAATTTAAAAGCAGCCTTTTAAAAAAGGCTGCTTTTTGCTAATTTATTCTTATTGACTGAAAAATATATTTATAGTATAATTGGTATGTGTATACTCAGCGATATTAATTATGGTCGAGGAGATTTATGAAAAACATAACAGAAAATAAAAAAAGAGGCTTTCGAATAAGCCGTAGCAGGATAGCTGTAATGCTATTGTTTATTTATGATGCAATTGCGGTTAATTTTTCCTATATTTTCACACTTTGGCTTAGATTTGACTGCCGAATAAATGAAATTGACCCCTTGTTTTTAGAGGCCTGGATGAAATTCGCTCCAATTTACACTGTTTTAAGCCTTATGGTGTTCTGGGGATTTAAGCTTTACAGAAGTATATGGACCTTTGCGAGCTACCGTGAATTTTTTAATGTTGCATATTCCACAGTGGTAACCTTTATTTTGCATACAGTTGGTATCACGCTTTTTATTAATCTTAGTGGTATGTCGATAGATCGTATGCCAATTACATACTATCTTTTCGGCACTATGGTGCAGTTTATGCTCGTTCTGTGTGTGAGATTTGCATATCGCTTTATTCTGCTTGAGCGAAGTCGCCGCAGTGTTGCGCGTTCTAAAAAATCATCGCGCGTTATGCTTGTGGGCGCAGGTGCCGCGGGTAGAATGATACTGCACGATATGAATCTCGCAACAGATTCAACCGATAAGGTTGTATGCCTTATAGATGATAACCCCAATAAGCTTGGCAGATATATAGATAATCTCCCTATAGTTGGAGATCGCCACGATATACCTAATATGGTCAGCAAATATGCTGTGGATAAAATCTATATAACCATCCCTACTATTACTCCTGTGGATAAAAAGGATATTCTTGATATCTGCAAGGAAACGGGCTGCGAGCTCAAGATTTTGCCCG
>CAZIXG010000031.1:0-10557 GCA_964543305.1 uncultured Ruminococcus sp. | reverse complement strand
AGAATACGGATATGATTATCTTCAAACTGAATCATCAAGCTATAAATATCGCCATAGCCCTTTTCTATCCAGCTGCCTACGGAAAGACCGTCGAGAACAATATTATTCATAACTGTCTGACCATGCTTGTTTGCCCAATATGTAGCCCAGCGATAACCGTCTTTCTTATCATAAATCGGTTTTTTGATGCCAAGGGTTTCGTGGCGAACATTAGCATCAAGCTGGAAGTCAACATAATATGCGCCGCCGGTGTAAATCTTTATGCCACATTCTCCGCCGAGCAGTTCATTAAATACTGTGTCTGTGCCAGTGATATTAAGAATTGACTTTGTATAGCGCGCATGCTCTTTTGAAGCATCATAGCTACCGTTAGCTGTAAATTCGCCAGTCTGGGCATCATAGGTGTAAACATCATCAGCAAACACTGCTTTTCCAATAGTGATATCGCTCTTTATACCAACGGTAAAATCGGTCTCATCACTTATATAGAAAGCATTATCATATGTGTTAGGAGTCTTGCGCATTAAGCTTATAACAAGCTCCTTACCTGATGTTGAAATTCTTGCGGTGTAGTGACTATCTTCACGGGCAAAACTTTCTGCAAGGGTTTCGCCGTTGATAGTAAGATTGTTAATAATAGCAGAGGCTATTTCCTTAAGTTCCTCGGTTGACTGACGCTCTACAAACTGTAAATCGTTGGGAAGATCACTTGCTATCTCCGCTGACTTGCCATTAGAAGAAGGAATTCTAATTTCCCAATATTCGCCTGTGGTATTTTGGGTAAGATATGTAGAACTTCCGCCATCGGCATAAGGCTCGCTTGTTACCTCAAAACCGTTTGTTGTAGGATCAAAGGATGCCGAGCTTGTGGCAATAGTTTTGCCAAGAGTCATCTGGCCTACCTCTACAGTGAATGCCTCATCACCGTTAAAGCCGAAGCAGTTATCCTTAGGAATGCAGATTTCAATAGATTCATCCCAAAGACCTATATGGAATGCGCGATCGCCTGTGCGGGCACCATCACGAGTGCTGCCGTTTAGCATTTCATCGCCTGTTCTTATATAGGCTGCTTCTTCTTCCATACACTCTGCCAGGGTTTTAACAACGGGATTACCATTTGCATCCTTTGTTGTAACAGAAATACTGTTGAGAACCGTATCCTTTAAAGCGGGAGCCGACTGCAACTCGCGGTTATAATAGTTCACATCGCCTTCTGCGCAACCCAAAACTGCCGCTGAGGCTTTAAGGGAGGTTGCATAGTAAAGATTTATTATCCAATGCTCGGAAGCAGGGGTATGAGAGGTGTGTGCGCTTCCACCGTATTTGCCGTTGTTAAGTTGAGCTTCACTCATAGTGGCAATGCTTGCTGCGGGATAATAAGTGACATCCTCATCTGCAACAAAAGCAGAATTGTATGTGCCGTCACCATTATCGGTAACAGTTATCACACCTGACTGTAGCTTGTGGCCGTTTAATTCAAGGCCCGGAAGAATTGTAACTGTAAAGGCGTTTGAAAGGTCGTAGCCGTAATTTTCAGCACTAAAGTACCTTGTGCCTTTGCTTGAACTCACAGTGAATTGTGTAACAGGGAGCGATAAGTATAATTCATGAGAAGTTACAGCGGCTGTTGAAGCGCCCACGCCTAACCAAGTATCCCAATCAGAAAGCAGGCTGGAACCTGCGCCTAAATTTGCATTTGCGGAATTAAGCATATATGTAGCTAACGATTTTCCGTTAATAAGAATTTTTTCCTGAAAATCATCATAACTACTGGTTGCCGCAAAGTTATAGACCGTATTCTTTTGATTTAAACGCGCTGTATAATACTTTCCGTTATCTGTTTCTAGAGCTGCACTTTCATAAAGCTTGCGGTCTGTACCGATTGTTACTATCGTAAATCCACCCTTATTACCGCTGGTATACTTACTATTAGTATTTGCAACGGTGTTTACACTTAGGATAGAAGCTGTATCACCTTTATCTTCAGTTATGAGTGTGAAATCGCCAACATCTGCATTACTCTTATTAGTAGCGGTAAATTGATATTTAGCGGGCGCTAATTTAACATCGCCTATCTGGATGCCATCGTCTATCTCTATAGTATAGTCAATAGCGGTTGAAAGGCTTGCAAGATTTCCTATATTGAAGCCGTGGCTCGCATTATTGAAAAGCTTGTTAGCATTTGTGCTGTCACCCGAAGAACCATAAAATCCAACGGGAATCATTACTGTAATCTTGTTACCGTTAATGCCAATCAAAACGCTCTGCGAAGTAAAATCAACATTATCAACATGCGCTTCTGCAATGGAAGTACCGTTTATATATATGTTTTCTTTAAGCATCTGAGCAAGTGCATCGTGAGATTCTGCCGCTTCTGTGCCATAGGTATATGCATAATCAAGATTTCCTGCATTATTATTCTCATAGCTTGAAAGGTATGTTGTGCTGGATCTGCCTGTAAAGCTAAAATCATAATCTGCACTGTCAAACGCAGTATCTGCTTCTAAGGTTATGGCATAAACCGCACAGTAATTTGCCCACAATACCCTGAACACACCCTTGTGTGAACCGGTTATAGTGGAGTGTGAATGGGTATATGTCATTTCGGTAGGCTTAATTTCATATCTATCGGTGCTGCCTGCAACGAGCTTTTGTTCTGTTGTGCTCCAGCGGAATGAGTTTGCAGCAATTGTGACACCGTTAACAGTAATATTATCAAAGCTGATAATTGAACGGCTGTTAAGATCATTTAATCCGTAGCTATTGGTTTTAGGAACGGCTATATAAAGGGTTGCTTCATCTCCGTTCGCAATAGTGCCTGCGGTTACCGTTACATCATTTCCTGCAGTAACATCGTTGATTTTGATATTAGCAGCGAGTGCCGAAAGGTCTGCATCGCCTGAAATATCATCATAGGTTTTAAATGCATATACATATTTTTCACCGTCAAGAGTAAGGCTTTGAGAAAGCACGCTTGTGTTCTCGGAAGCCTTAGTAAAGCTCTTGGTTTCGGCATGATAACGCCAAGTGGTGGGTGTAATTTTGCAATTATTTATGACGAGATCCTGTGCAAATCCAATGCTGAAATCGGTATAATCATTTACATTAGCAACATTGTTCTTAGTTGTAATGTATTCTGCACGCAGCTCAACAACAAAGGCATTCGCACCGCTGTTATTGGTAAGGTCAACACGGGCAGATAAGGCGTTACCATCCAGTTCAAGCCAATAACCTAAGTTTTGACCGTTAATTATAACCTTCTCAAGCAGTTCTTCGCGCAACTCATTATGTTCATCAACAGTCATAAGAATTTCGCCGTTTTCAATCAAACCTGTTGCTTGCTTATCAACCATAATTTGTTGACTGTTAATTAACCAATAATTGCTTTTTGAATTAAATGCAATGCTCTGGTCAGTCTGCACCGTGATTACCCAAGCTGGACCGTAAAGTGTCGAGCCACGGTAGTTCTCGGCAAAGGAAAGAGTCATACCTGTTACATTAGTAGCAACAGCCGTTCCTACTGTTTCAGCATAAACAAAGGAGCCTTGAATCATGCCAAACAGTAGTACTACACACATAAGAAGTGATAGTGCTTTTGCCAATTTCTTCTTCATCTTTTCATCACCCTTTTATCTTATTCTGTACATCCATACAGTAAAGCAACAAAATAAAATTGATTTTTATCTGTTAGGCCGACGAGGACAAGGCTCGTCAGCCTAACTTTTTTAAGTGTTTATTATGCCTTGCAAGCTTTGCGCATAATAACAAATGCGGTAGCAAGTAGAGCAAAAGCTGCAACAACTGATACTATGGTATCACCCGTCTTGGGGCTCTCGGTTGTCTTATCATCAGCCGTACTGTTAGTTGTTGTGCTTTCAGTTGCTGTATCCTTAGAGGCAGTATCCTTATTGGTTGTGTCATCCTTGTCTGTGGTAGTGTTTTTATCACTTGTTGTGTCCTCATTCTTGTCTTCTTCAACCTTTTGAAGCTTTTCAATCACAAGGTCATCGGCTTTAACCTCTATTGCGCCATTAGCATCAGAGAATAACTTTTCACAAACGGTACATTCGTAATGCTCCTTTGTACCCTCTTTTTCGGTAGTGGCAGGTGTTTCTGCAACCGCCTCGATGTCGTGCTCGGACACTTCGATAGGCTTCTGAGTTCTTGAGAGCTCTGCTTTACAATCATTAACTGTGCAGTATACAACCTCATCATAAGAGCCTGGTGCTTTACAGCTTGCAGGCACTTCATTCTCTCTTACAGCGGTGCCCGGAGTGTGAGGAAGTTGGTCAATAGGCTTGTTAGTTCTTGAAAGCTCTGCTTTACAATCATTAACTGTGCAGTATACAACCTCATCATAAGAGCCGGATGCCTTGCAGCTTGCGGGTACTACATTCTCTTGCACCGCTGTGCCGGGTGTGTGATTCAATTTTTCAATTGTCTTTGGTGTTCTGGAAATCTCCTCACCGCAGTTTTCAGCCGAGCAGTATATAACCTCATCGTAAGAGCCTGCGGTAGTGCAGGTAGCATTAACCTTATTTTCTTCAACAGGAGTATTAGGTGTATGAGTATGCGCTTTAAAACTTCCTGTATTACTGTTGCTTGTATTTGTTGCAGTGAAGTCATACTGCATGGGTTTTACTGCTACGCCGCCGATTTCGATACCCTCAGTAATCGAAATTGTATAGTCAACCGCTGCAGGTGTTGAACCAAAGTCGCCTACATAAAATCCGTGTGTGGAATTGTTATAATTTTTAACTGTATTTACATTGCTATCATCAGTACTAAAAAAGCCTACAGGAACCATAACTGTTATTTTGTTGCCGCTAATACCAACTAACACACTCATAGTGGTATAGTCCGTATTTTCCTCCATCGCTTCAGCTATAGACATTCCATTTATATAAATGTTATTTCTGAGCATATTAGCAAGCTCATCGTGAGTAGCGGAAGCATCGCTGCCGTACACGTTTGCAAAATCCAAGTTGCCTGCATTTTCATAGCTTGATAGATATGCTGTAGAAGCTCTGCCTGAAAATGCTGTATCATATGCTGATACATCAAAACTAATATCAGACTCTAAGGTAATTGCGTAAACTGCGCAATAGTTATTCCACAAGCATCTAAAAAGTCCTTTGTTTGAACCGCTTATTGTAGAATGGGAATGTGAATAGGTCATTTTTTGGGGGGTTAAATTTGCGTTGTCATCAGAATCTATTATCTCACTAAATGTGCCTGTGCTGGCATGACTTGTATTTGTTGCGGTAAATTGATAACTCACAGGGTTAACTGCTACGCCGCCGATTTCGATACCCTCAGTAATCGAAATTGTATAGTCAACAGCTGCAGGTGTTGAACCAAAGTCGCCTACATAAAATCCGTGTGTGGAATTGTTATAATTTTTAACTGTATTTACATTGCTATCATCAGTACTAAAAAAGCCTACAGGAACCATAACTGTTATTTTGTTGCCGCTAATACCAACTAACACACTCATAGTGGTATAGTCCGTATTTTCCTCCATCGCTTCAGCTATAGACATTCCATTTATATAAATGTTATTTCTGAGCATATTAGCAAGCTCATCGTGAGTAGCGGAAGCATCGCTGCCGTACACGTTTGCAAAATCCAAGTTGCCTGCATTTTCATAGCTTGATAGATATGCTGTAGAAGCTCTGCCTGAAAATGCTGTATCATATGCTGATACATCAAAACTAATATCAGACTCTAAGGTAATTGCGTAAACTGCGCAATAGTTATTCCACAAGCATCTAAAAAGTCCTTTGTTGGAACCTGATATTGTGGAGTGGGAATGTGAATAGGTCATTTTTTGGGGAGTTAGAGTTGCTGAAGTTGATCCTTCTGTTGTCGCCAAAACAGGCAATACATAAACCGAGCCAATTAAAAATATTGCGCATAAAAGCAACGATAGGACCTTGGAAATTTTTCTTCTCATTTTTTTCACCCTTTTATATTTATTCCGTACACCTGTACGGTTAAGTAACAAAACCAATGCAAAATGCTGCCAAATCAACCCACGATACCCGAGTTTGTAACACTCTCGGTAAATCTGCGTTGCATTATGATATAAAATATCAGGATGGGCAGTATAACAAGCAGGCATGCCGCCTGAACGAGTGTAACCACCTGATATCTATCCATTACCGCACCCAAAGGGCTAAGTATCGCTAAGTTTTCGTTAAGATACTGAAGCGAAGTAGACATTGTTCTTATGGAATCGAGATATGTAGATGAATAAAAAGTATCGTTATAATACCAAACTATAGAAAATATCAATACCGTAATAATTTCGCCCTTTGCGTTAGGTATTATTATTCTTCTAAAGCATGAAAACGGACCGCAACCATCAAGATAAGCGGCTTCCTCAAGCTCACGAGGTAAGCTCATAAAGAACTGTTTATACATAAATATAAAAAGTCCCGAGCGTATACCCATACCGAAAAGAGCGGGCATCCACATAATAAAAGGTGTATCTATAAGACTTATGCTTTCAAAGTTACCTGTGAACAACCAATTAAACACCGATATAATGTAAGCAAAATCAAAATGGCGATATTGTAGATAGGAGGCTATAAGTGTTGTTGAAGGCGGAACAATTATTGTGAAAATAACAAGCATAAAAAGAATATTTTTACCCTTAAACTCAAACCTCGCAAAGCCATAACCTACAAGGCAGCAAACAGCCGTTTGCACAACAGCGCAAACCACATCAAGATAAACGGTAGTCCACATAGCCTTGGGTATATCCATAAATTCCCAAACCTGTTTTATATTCTCCATCGTGAGTGACAGCGGGATCCATGAAACATTTGGGTTATACATCTGTTCAACAGGTCTGAATGCCATACTTAGCATATAAAGTACAGGATACAAAACTATAAATCCGATTTCTATAAGAACTATCGCGCGAGCGAGTGATAAGGCCGTCTTTTTGGTCTGTTTAATTATTTTAGACTTATTCAAGATGCTCACCTCACTCAATCTCTTGATCTGTTATATTTGCCGAGGAACAGAAAAACAACAACAAGCACCAGAATTATAAACACAAAATACATCCATGACATAGTGCTTGCGTAATCAAAACGCATATTTTCAAGATAGGTTTCCTCGATAAGCGATATTACGGGATTTTCATAATAAGTAAATGAATCTACAATACTGTAAACTATAGCAACAAGGGTTGTTGGCATAAGGGTTGGAAAGGTTATTTTCCAAAAAGCCAACCAACCGTTAGCACCTTCAATTGAAGCCGCCTCATAATAGGATGACGGTATTGCCTGCAGGCCGCTTAAGAATAGCAATATCTGAATTCCACTTTGCCACACAATGTCAAAAATATCATTAACAATGGTTGTAAGGCTTGATATAACATCACTGGGAAGATTCATTTTATTAAGTAATGCTTCTAATCCGTAAGCTCCAAATAATGCGGTATTGCTATTATCAGACATCATATCTGATGCGAAGGAATCCTGACTGAAGAGGGTAAGAATAATACCCGAAGCCACAATAACAGGAAGAAAGAATACCGCTCTTGCAACTGTTCTGCCCTTGAATTCATTGTTTAAAAGCAATGCGATAAAAAGACTTAACGCCAGAATAAGCGGAACATCTGTTATAAGCTGCTCAAAAGCAGTGAAAAGCGCAGGAAGAAAGTCTACATCCTTTGTGAATAACTCCTTATAATGGTCTAATCCCACAAAATGAGTATCAATACCATTGCCGATAGATACATTTGATAAACTGTATCCAAAAGATGTGATTATTGGTCGGGCAAAAAAGACAACAAAGCCGATAACCCACGGAAGTATAAATAACCATCCGCTTATCGCACGCTGTTTTTCATAAGAGAGTGTTTTTCTTTTCGCTTTCATCATTGTTCACCCTCCATTATTAATTTAAATCCACAAGCTTTAACCGTGCTATTCTCAAACTGAACTTCGTAATCATTATAATTCACAAGGCTGATATTTCCGTTTGAATACTCTGTGCGGTAAACACCCTCTAACACCTGTGAATGGGAAACTATTGTGCTTTTGGCATTGGAATCATAAAACTCTTTTATATCCAAAGCGTTATTGATGGCAGAATCTAACCATTCATCACAGATGCCCGAAAACAGATTATTAGCGCTTGTTTTACTCACTACATCACTATTTTGACATATGAGGTCGTAACGAATCGCTGCACCATATTCAACGGAACGCAAAAAATTATAATCGGCATCCCCGCTTAAATTAAGCGCTGTTGAAGAATAGTCAACTATTCCGTGCATTACAAGCTGATAGAAAGGAATATCACTTGTGAACATATCATACTGACTTGAACGCAGCGGTACATCTGATATCATAGCTGCAAACAGTATCGCGTAGGCGTTTGCACCGTCAAAATACATTTTGCCGCTCGAGGCTCCTAATCGGTCGTATGCTGAAAGCATTTCCTCGAGCATTGCTGCGCGGTCATATGTATTTTTAATGTGATAATCGCCGTAAAGCTCATCCGCGGAAGAATCAAGCCCCAGATTGACATTGTTCTTTTTAACGCTTTTTGCAAGAGCTTTGGTTATTTTTTCAAGAGAAGCTGCATTCATCAGTTTCCATGAACGCTCTTCATTCTTTGCATAGCTTTCGGGATAATAGTTATACTGCTTTGAAATCGCGCCTGCCACATCGCGTGCCGTTCCCGACACCGCCGATATGCCGTTGCCTGTTTTGTAAACATGCAAAATATCTGTTAGCAGATACATATTTCCGCCATTTTTGCTAAAGCTCTCTTCAAGCTCTTGATAATATTTAAGCGAGCCCACCTTAGAAGACAGCTTAATTTTTTTTGCAATTTTGCCGTAAAGTCCACCCGAGAGAGCGCCCTTTAATGAAATGGTTGTGTTATTGCAGTCTTCTTTAATAAGCGTATCCATTACATCTGAAATATCATCAAGATCGCAAAGCGTTTCAAGGCCCATATAAGGTATGCCGAGAAAGCTCTTTGAGATTTCAGCAGTGGCTAGAAAATTGAGATCTAAATAAGTACCTTTAGAGTTATAACTAAGCGAATATTCCTTAATAAGATAATCGCGGTAAGCGGCTGCCATACCTACATAGTCTGCTTCACTTCCCTGTTGGAACAGATATGTTACTGAAAATTTGGAGTTTGTTGCAGCCTTAGGCACTATCTTAACAACCTTTTCAGAGGTTGAGCCCTCCTGAAGGTGCGATTCATCAACCTGACGATATGTAAACTTTGGGGATACGGTATAGTATCCGCTTGCAACATTAGCAACAATTGAAGCTACTGCATCGCCCTGAGATATAATTCCAAGCATTGAATTATCATTGTGCTTTATACCAAACACAGGAAGATATATTTGTTTCTCAACCGTGGTTTCAATGTCCTTATAGAGCACTGAGTTTTCGCCATAAACATCCTTTTCATAAAACTTGTCATAGGCATTGCTTGCTTGAAGAGATACTAACGCTCCTGAGCCATCAGGGATTAGAAGATATCCATCCTCTCCCTTTGGAGCAGCTCCGAAATAAGGTAGAAGAGTTACTGTGAGAAGCTTATTATCAGAACGCTCTTCTATCTTTGAAGTATCAACTGTAACCGCAAGGGTATTATTTGAGTATTTAAATTTTAACGGGATGCCTATGCCTATTTCTGAGAAATAATAAGTAACCGTAGCCGTATTGCCTTTAGCGTTTACATACATTCCGCCGTTTTGATATGAATCTATAAACGAGTTAGCGTTTAAAACATTACCCTCGGCGTCAAGATACTCAATAACTATATGTGAGCGCTGATTACTTTTTTCGATGCCAGGAGCCTGCTCATCGAAGCCATCAAAAATGGGGCTCGATTGCCATACATAGTCATTCGAATTAACGGTGAAATCGCCCGTAGAGGTGTTTATTTCAAATCCTTCTGCTATTGATGCATTTTCCTGTGGGATATTTTCTTCGGCAGAAACAGAAGCTGAAGCCACCGTAAAAAGCAGTATCACTGCTAAAAACGAAGAAATTGTTTTTTTTACAGACATCTTTTCTCCCTCTACATTCTAAAAACTAGTTCGTTATATATATCCCTAAAAAACAGCACAAGCTGTTGAGTAATGATAAACAATACTGCCGCAAGAAATGCTATGAGCAACATAAATATTACAGTTATTACGATAGTTAGTACTGTTTTAGAAAAGCTGTAATTATGTACAATTTTTAGACCTATAAAACCTATTATCGCAGACCATATCAGTCCTACTGTGGTGATGATATTCATAAAAGAAGCTTCACGAAGAAGGAAAAAATTTGAAAGCACAATATTAATAAAGGAAGAAAGTGTGTAAGGAAGCAATGCAAATGAGCTAACAAGCGCCACTTCAATCATACTTCCGTTACCCTCTATCAGGTCACAAAAATTTTTATTTGCAAAAACAAATAATACATAAATAACTACAATTGCAGCTAACTCAATAAATAGGTTTATATCGGTTGTTACAACAGTATTAAAAAGAAAACCGGAAAAAACGATATCAAAAACGCG
>CAZIXG010000030.1:0-10747 GCA_964543305.1 uncultured Ruminococcus sp. | reverse complement strand
CCTTTGTCAACACTTTTTTTAACTTTTTTTATTATTTTTTTGAAGTGTTTTTTTGGCACTATATATGGTAGTTTGATGTCTTTTATATACACAATTTTATCCACAAAAAACCGAGCGAGATGTTGAAATCTCGCTCGGATAATAACGTTATGCTAAAAATTTAAATACGCCAAAGGCTTGAAGTATCAACAGAAGCATCATAACAGGCGCCACATACTTAATCATAACAACATACATTTTTCTGTGACCGAACTTGTGTCCGCTGCTTTCAATCTCATCAATAACCCATTTCGGCTTCACAACCCAACCGACAAGCACGCAGGTGAGCAATGAGACAATCGGCATAAGCAGGTTGTTACTGATGTAATCGAGAACATCAAGCAGGTTTTGTCCTGTAGCACCTGTTGGCAATGTAACGCCGAAGCTTAACACATTATAACCAAGACAAACTACAACTGCTGCCGCAGCCGCAAGCGCAGCTATAATAAGACTGATTTTTTTACGGCTCATTTTAAATGTTTCCATTCCAACGCCAACAATAGCCTCCATAATAGAAACGCTTGAGGTGAGTGCGGCGAATGCGACCATCAAGAAAAATACGGGGCCTATTACTCTGCCCGCTATACCCATCTCGGCGAAAACATCGGGCAGAGCCACGAATATTACACCTGGGCCCGACTTCGCAATTTCATCGAGTGATGAGAATGTATATACCGCAGGAATTACAATCATTCCCGCAAGGAAAGCCACTGCAGTATCAAATATCTCGATTTGTCTTACGGACTTGCTTAAATTTACATCCTTTTTAACATAGGAGCCGTAGGTAATCATAATACCCATAGCCACAGAAAGTGAAAAGAACAGCTGACTCATAGCATCAAGCAGAAGATTCATAATCTTAGGCAAATCCACACCGTTACCCTTTTTCAAAGCTGTGAAATCAGGTGTTATATACTTAAGGAAGCCCTGAAAGCCTGTTTTACCATCATCCGACTTAGAGCAGATAACAAAAACTGCGATACCTATTATTAAAACAAGCAGTGCGGGCATTATATATTTGGAAAACTTTTCTATTCCCTTTTCAACGCCGCAATAAACCACAAACGCCGTTATTGCAAGGAAGATAAGCATCCAGAAAATCGGTGATACTTCAGATGTAATAAAGCTTGTAAAATAACCGCCGCTCGAGGTGGCGGCAAACTCGGTAACGCTGGAAACCATGTATTTAAGAATCCAACCACCGATAACCACATAATAGGTTATGATAATACACGGCACAATGAATGTGAGTTTTCCAAGGAAGCCCCATTTAGGGTGAACAAGCTTATATGCTTCTACCGAGCTTTTACCTGTTTTTCTGCCGATAGCAATATCGGTGATAAGCAAGGAAAAGCCAAATGTTAGCACAAGGACCAAATATACGATTAGAAACAGTCCTCCGCCATATTTGCTTGCAAGTGTTGGGAATCTCCATAAATTTCCAAGCCCCACCGCACTGCCTGCTGCCGCAAGCACAAAGCCTATTGAGCCTGAGAAGCTACTCTTTTTTATTTTTTCTGCCATATATATAACTCCTAAAATAAAATCCTACTACGAAAGCAATGATTATTCTACCATTCGCGCGCATTAAATGCAACTGTTTTTTCTATTCGCCCTCAACGACCGCTAGCATAAGTATTCCCACAATAATAATAGAAATAAACAAATATTGCTTTGCCGACAGTTTTTCTTTCAAGAATATTCTTGATAAAAGCAAGGATACTACGCAAACCGAAGAAATAATCGGTGCCGCAATCGCACCGTTGCCGCTCATTGCATACACATATGTCAACTGACCTGCGGTCTCACAAACCGCCGCTAACGCCTTATCCTTTTGCTTTCTTATTTCAAATTTTACCTTCTTTATTTTCATAAAGGCAAATAAAACAACTGCAACCAATGCAAAAGTCAGCTCATATGCTGTGTTGGCAACCATTTCAATGTTATTCTCGGTAACAAATCTGAGCGGTGTAATTTCTGTGTCTAAGTAATAAACATCTAAAAAGCTACCAACCGCATCTATTATTGCGTATCCAAAAGGCATCATAAAAGAAATTACTGCCAGCTTTTTGCCGTATTTGTTTGCTCGGTGTGTATCTTTTTTCTCCAAAAAGCCAACGCCAAGAATGCCGATCACGATTACGCCTATTGCAATCCATGCATAAACGGATATGCTCTGTCTTAAAAACAACATACACAAAAGTGAGCACATAGCGCCCGCCGTGTTTTCGATAGGATCGGAAATAGACTCCTCTAAAAAGCGAATTCCGAAGAAAGACAACGCCATAGAGCCTATGTAGCAAAGAGATACAGGCAAATAATCAATTATGTGCGTTACCTTAAAGCCAATATCCTGAGTGCACAATGTGAAAACGGCGTGAATTCCCATAACCAAGCCAACCAAAATGCAAACCTTCAAATGGCTGTACTTTTCATTATCGTGAGAGCCTTTTTTATAAAATAATTCTGCCGCGCCCCAAATTAATGTGGTCGCCAAAGTAAAAAATATCCACATATTTTTTCATCTCCATAAAAATTTTTAATAATTTGATTTATGGATTGTTTGGGGGTGGTCTTCTTCGAAAATGCCTGTTGGCAACTCGATTTCTATATCGTTTGGTCAATGATTTCTCCTCAATTGCTAATTGCTAATTGTTAATTATTCCGAAAGTCTGCGAGCAAAGTCTGCGAGCTCGTCGTCACTGTAAAACTCGATGGTTATGGTGCCCTTACCTTTTGAGGTTGGGCTTATTTTAACCTTTCTGCCAAGCTCATCCTTTAAGGATATTTCCACCTCGCTGTAAAAGGTGTTTTTGATTTTCTGAGCGACAGCCTTTTTAGGTGCGGGCTTGCTCTTTGCCATCGCTTCAAGCTCACGAACAGAGGCTCCCGCTATTGCGGCGGCAAGCATTTCGGGGCGCTTATCATCAGCGGCGGCGAGAAGTGCACGCGCGTGGCCTGCAGTAATCTTTCCTTCTCTTAATGCCGAAAGGCTTTGCTCATCAAGGCTTAAAAGGCGAAGCGCGTTTGTAACGCTGCTTCTCGATTTGCCCACACTCTCGGCAACCGCCTCCTGAGTGAGGCCATAGCTATCTATAAGACTGCGATAGCCGAGCGCCTCTTCAACGGCGTTTAGGTCCTCACGCTGGAGGTTTTCTATGAGTGCAAGCTCCATATACTCACGGTCATCAACCTCTTTTATTATAACAGGCACTTCTGTGAGTCCTGCCATACGGCAAGCGCGCCATCGGCGCTCACCCGCTATAATGCTATATGTACCGCCTGAATTCGGGCGAACAACTATCGGCTGAATAAGGCCATGCTTTTCAATGCTCTCGGCAAGCTCGGACAGAGCCTGCTCATCGAAATCGCGGCGGGGCTGAGCACGATTTGGCTCAATTTCGCTGAGTCTCACCTGAACTGCACCCTCGTTATCGGTAGCATTTTCATTAAACAGAGCATCAAGACCTCTGCCAAGGCCTCCTTTTTTTGCTGCCATATGCTACACCCTCCTGTTTTTCTTTAAAAATTCTTTCGCTAAATCGTTATATGCATCGCTTCCCTTGGAGCGCTTATCATAATACTGAATAGGGCAGCCATAGCTCGGCGCCTCGGAAAGGCGCACACCGCGAGGTATCACAGTTTTATAAAGCTTGTTTGCAAAATATTTTTTAATCTCCCCTACCACCTGCTGAGTGAGGTTGAGTCTGCCATCAAACATCGTGAGCACTATTCCCTCTATCTCAAGGGTGGGATTATAAAGGCGCTTAACCTGACGAACCGAAGCCATAAGCTGAGAGAGTCCCTCAAGCGCAAAATATTCACACTGAATCGGAACAAGCACTGTGTCGCCCGCGTTGAGAGCGTTTATTGTGATAAGCCCCAAAGAGGGCGGGCAGTCGATAAATATGTAATCATACTGCTCCCTCACAGGAGAAAGCGCTATTTTAAGACACGCCTCGCGATGCTCAGTTTCAATAAGGTCGACCTCTGCCGCGGCAAGATTCATCGAAGAGGGCACAACATCAACATTTTTAAATTCAGTTTTAACTATCGCTTGCTCCACTCTTGCGGTTCCGATAAGAAGCTCATAGGTGGTGGCTGTGGCATCCTTTTTGCTGATTCCGTATCCACTGGTGGTGTTGCCCTGTGGGTCGGCATCAACAAGCAGCACTTTTTTGCCCGCAAGACCTATACCTGCAGCAAGATTAACTGCGGTGGTGGTTTTGCCAACTCCGCCTTTTTGATTAACTATTGATATAATTTTACCCAAGTTAACTCCCTCCGAAATATGTATTAATATGAAAGTAATTTATTATATAAATATATAATATAAATATATAGCGCAAATTCCACAAAGGATGTTTCACGTGAAACATCCTTTGTGGTTATTATTATAACAAGATAATCGTAATTTGTAAATAGAAAATGTGTTATATAATGCTTTAAGATTCTTCGTCACTTCGTTCCTCAGAACAACATTGGTGTGGCGCCATCTTAATTGCGAATTTTATTTATCCCTCGACCTGAAAATCAAAGCCATTATAAAGCCAAAGAATATTGCGGCGGTTATTCCCGCAGCGGTGGCGGTTAGTCCCCCGCTTAGCGCACCCACAAGTCCATACTCTGCTACCGCCTCTTTTACGCCCGTTGCGAGGCTATATCCAAAGCCTGTAAGTGGTATTGTGGCGCCTGCGCCCGCAAATTCCACCAGCGGCTCATACACCCCTATTGCGGTAAGCAATACACCGCCCACAACATACGCCACAAGTATTCTTGCGGGAGTGAGCTTGGTGAAATCTATAAGCAATTGACCTATAGAGCACAAAAAACCACCAACAAGAAAAGCTATCACAATTTTTATAACTAAATCCATAAATATCCCCCTCTGAATGTTTCACGTGAAACATTATTGATTATATTGTGCTCATATTATTCGCAAAAATGTATTTTAATATGGTTTTGCGCATCTTTTATTGTCGGAAATATAACTTTTACCGTGCAAGACCTTTGTGAGCGCATCGTAACCTTGAGCTTATAGCCCTTTTTGAATATGCGCTCGGAAATCTTTACAATCCCAATGTTTTCTCTCGGACAATATAGTTCCCTTTTTCGAAGCCAACTTCTACCTGACAAATTTATCATATCTTTTTTGAGCAAAAAAGCTCCAAAGCATTCATTCGTTCTCGCTTCCGCCTCTTTTTTTGTGCTAATTGGCAAAAGCACAACGGCTTTATCTCGAGAGGAATATTCGCCCGCAACTATTGCGCGCAGTGTGCACATTCTAAACAGTTGCATCACAGGCGTTTGTTCTATGCTCACGCACCTGATCTGAGCCTCGCTAAAGGATGTTCGGCGCCGCACGATAAGACCTGCTCTTATTTCTATTAAACCATCACGCGAAATCACCCTCGAATAAAGCTTTTTAAGGAAAAGCGAAAAAACGCGCTTAAAGACCTTTATTATTGCGAGTGGTAGACCGAGGTTAAACATTTTGATGCCACCCGCCAAGTTCGGTTTCGGGCAATACGAACCATCCGTTTGGCACTTTTATAGCAACGCTTTCAAGTTTTAGCATTCGGCACAATGGCGTTGAAACCGACAAAACAATCGCGTTTTCTTTTAAAATCAGTAGCTTGTGGCGGCAAAGTATTGCGCCATAGCGCAGATACACTCGATGTTTTGTGATTTCAAAGAAAAAGCTTTTATGAAGCCTTGGCAGATACCAAAATACCGCGGTCAGGTATATGGGCGCGGCAAAAGGCAAAACAAAGCGTAAAAATGGGGTGAATACACCGCAAAACAGCAGAAAAACCGCAGTTGCTCTTATGCGCCATAGCACAAGAGCTTTAGCGGGCAGTTTTCCGTTCACGGCATTCACCCCAAAAAGTTATTTATTATATTTTACTTCTTAGTTTTAATTTTATCCCAATATTCCTTAAATTTTTGTTCGTTTTTATTATCGCCGAACTCATAATACTTCTTATTTTTAATATTATCAGGTAAATATTGTTGGTTTACATAATGCATAGGATAAGAATGTGGGTAAAGATAGTTTTGTCCTTTGACCTCGGCATCCTCACCATCAAAGTGGCGGTTTTGAAGCTGTCGCGGAATATCGCCACCGATGCCCGCTTCAACATCCGCCATAGCCGCATTAATGGCATCGTGTGCCGATACCGATTTAGGGCTTGTTGCAACAAGAATTACCGCGTTTGCAAGAGGAAGTCTCGCTTCGGGCAGTCCCACGCTCATCGCAGTGTCCACTGCGGCCTTAACTATGGGAATTATCTGAGGATATGCCAGCCCCACATCCTCATTGGCGCACACCATCAGGCGGCGGCAGGCGCTTGGTAAATCGCCGGCGGCAAGCAGGCGCGCAAGGTAATAAATCGCAGCATCGGGATCAGACCCGCGCATAGATTTCTGGTATGCAGAAATTATATCATAATGCTCTTCGCCCTCACGGTCATAACGCACAGAATTGCCCGAGAGTATCTGCTCAACCATATCATCGGATATTTCTGAGCTCTGCTCATTTACGGTTAACATAAAGCATAACTCCAGCATATTAAGCGCTCGGCGAACATCGCCTGCGGCGGCTCTGGCTATCTTGCGGGCGTTATCAAGACTAAGTACCACTTCCCCGCCGCTTTCCTTTGCGAGAATATCGGTGGCGCGAAGTATCGCCGAGGTTATATCCTGTGAGCTTAGGGTTTTAAACTCGAATACCGTTGAACGGCTTAAAATCGCGTTATAAACATAAAAATATGGGTTTTCTGTGGTTGACGCTATAAGCGTAATGTCACCGTTTTCGATATAGGAAAGAAGTATCTGCTGCTGCTTTTTGTTAAAATACTGAATTTCATCTAAATAAAGCAGTATTCCGCCTGCGGCATCTATAGTGCCTATCGAGCTTATTATATCCTTAATATCTGCGGTGGATGCGGTGGTAGCGTTAAGATAGCATAGCTTTTTACCCGTTTTCCCCGCGATAATTCGGGCAACGGTGGTTTTTCCCACGCCCGAGGGACCATAGAATATAAGGTTTGGTATGTCGCCCGATTCGATTATTCTGCGAAGTATCTTCCCTTCGCCCAAAAGATGCTGCTGACCTGCAACCTCGTTAATACTTTCAGGGCGAACTCTATCAGCAAGAGGTGAATTCATAGCACAACCTCCAAATTTTCTTTTAGATATATTTTACTATGTTTTTCCGTCTTTTTCAACCGCAATTAACATAAATATTAAGTGGTGTTGAATATGAGAAAAACTGTGTTTATTAAAAATGCCGCAATTCTTACCGTATCCTCGCTGATACTGCGGTTTGCAGGCATAATTCTAAAGGTTTGGCTTGGAAACGAGATAGGCGCCGAGGGTATCGGCCTTTATCAGCTTATATTCTCGGTTTATGTGCTTGCCTCCACCTTCACTGCGAGCGGAATTTCCACCGCGGTAACACGCCTTGCCGCCGATGAGCTGGCGCTCGGAAGCAAGCAAGGTGTGCTTGCTATTATAAGGCGTTGTATAGAGATAACCCTTCTTTTGGCGGCGGTTACGGTGGCTCTGCTGCTTTTTGGCGCCGATTTTATAGCAAGGTCTCTGCTTGAGGACACCCGCGCGGCGCTACCCATTAAAATTCTTTCCTTTTCGCTGCCGTTTATGGGTATATCCTCCTGCTTCAGAGGTTATTTTATCGCGCGGCGAAAGGCGGGGCCTGCCTCCTCAGCTCAGCTTTTTGAGCAGGTGGTAAGAATTCTTATAATAATACTGCTTGTAAAGCGTTATTCCGCGGCGGGGCTTGAGCAGACTTGCGCGGCGGTGCTTTTTGGCGACAGTATGGCAGAAATCGCCTCATGCGGATATATGTATCTGCGCTTTCTCGCCGATAAGAAAAAGCTCTCTGGGCTTTCAGGCAGAAAAAGACCGCCCTACGGTATTGTTAAGGCGGTAAATCATATTGCTTTGCCCATCACCGCGGGCAGATATTTGAATTCGGGGCTTCGCACCGCCGAAAATATACTCGTTCCAAAGGCGCTCGCTTTGTGCGCCGTTTCGGGCGATAATGCGCTAGCGTTATTTGGTATGATAAAGGGTATGGCGCTACCGATACTTTTCTTTCCCTCCACCCTGTTAGGCGCGCTATCTACACTGCTTATCCCCGAAATGTCAGAGGCGGCAACAAGAGGCCGCCGAGGTGTTGTTCGAAGTGCCGCGCATCAGATAATCAAGGTAACAAGCCTTGTTGGCTTTATCATGGCGGCGTTGTTTTTGGTGGCGGGCAGGCGGCTTGGCGCGCTGATTTACGGCAGTGCCGATGTGGGCTTTCTGCTGTGCGCGCTATCGCCAATAGTGCCGCTTATGTACCTCGATAGCGTCTGCGATGGCATTTTAAAGGGGCTCGACCAACAGGCATTCACCTTTAGAAATTCGGTTGCAGATTCCGCCATAAGAATAGTGCTTGTGTGGCTGCTGCTTCCGCGCTTTGGCATATACGGCTTTATCGGAATTATGTATTTTTCGAATCTTTTGACCTGCACCCTTAATGTTGGCAGACTGATAAAGTGCGCCGATGTGCAGCTTGATTTTATAAAGACACTGCTTTTGCCGCTTTTAGGTGCGCTTGTTATATCACAGGGAGCAAATGCTCTGCTTCAAATTCTCAATTTGCCACATTTGGTTTACATAATACTGTTGTGTGTTGTATGTATACCTCTTTATCTTATATACCTTTTCTCGCTTGGCATTATTTCCAAGGATGATATCAATGCTTTCCGATAGAGTTGATATGGCGGCTTATTCTGCCTCCAACAAAAAACGCAACACCTATTGAAACGGCATCTTTAAAGAGATACGGCAGTGAAACTGTAGTTATCGCGTACCAAAGCTCGGTGCCGTTTACCACTGTGAACATAATAACGCCCAGCGCGTGGCAAATCAAAAGTCCTATTGCGGGCAATATTACCTTTAACACCTTTCGGTTTACATAACAACACACACCGCAAAAAAGGCATAGTGGTATAAAGCCTATTAAAAATCCGCCTGTGGGGCCGATAAGTATAGCGGCTCCCCCTGTGAATGAGGAAAATATCGGCGCGCCCACAAGACCAAGCAGCAGATACACGATTACCGATACCGTTCCCCTGCCTGCACCCAGCGCTGCTCCGCACAGTGCCACTCCGAAGGTTTGAAGTGTTATCGCAACGCCTGAGGGCGCGGGGATTACTATCTGTGCACAAACGGCAAGTATCGCGGTGAATATGGCACAAAGCGTTATACTTTTTATGTTGTTTTTCATAATTTCCCTCTTGTTCCAATTTATTCGTTTTTTAAGCTTCTTCGCTTACGCTCAGAACGACATTAATATAGCTACATTTCAAAATATGTCATTCTGAGCGAGTGTAACGAGCGAAGGTTTTTAATTATGCATTGTGCATTGTGCATTTTTAATCAAATTCCTTTATCTGAGCATCGCCGCTTGAAAGAGCAAGGGTTTCGCCCTCACACTCCACTATAAGCGCGGCATTATCGTCAATTTCCAAAACGCGGGCGGTATAAAGCGCGCCTGCGCGCTCAAATTCCACCGTTTTGCCGGTTAAAAATGATTTTTCTTTATATGTGCTCATAAAATTTTTGTTGCTAAGATTTTTATAATATTCAAAAAACTTATTGGCAAAAAGTCCGATAAGGCGAGCCTTGGTATCCTTTGGCACCTCTCCATTACCAAAAACACTGCCCGCAAGCGGTAAATCAGCGGGGAAGCCACCTTTTGGGGCTTGCAGGTTTATTCCTATGCCCAAAATCGCGTAATCTAGCCTTTCCGCGCGGCTACTACCCCCTTCGGTGAGAATACCGCACACCTTTTTGCCATCGATATAAATATCGTTTACCCATTTTATTTTAGTTTCTCTGCCGCCGATTTTCTCTATCGTGTCTGCGGCGGCGGCAGCGGCGGCGGTGGTTATAAAAAGAGTGTCCTCAGGTGATAGCTCGGGGCGCAGTACTACCGACATATAAACCCCGCCCTCGGGAGAATAAAAGCGCCTCCCCATACGGCCCTTGCCTGCAGTCTGCACGGCGGCAATAACCGCAGTGCCCTCAGGTGCGCCGTTCTTTGCTAAGCCTCTGGCATAAGCGTTGGTTGAATCAACCTCATAAAGCACAACAGGGGATAGCCTATCGGTATATTCCTTTACTTTCTCTGCAAGTGCGTTCATAATATCACCGATTTAATTTTATATTAATGCGTGTGGGTTTGTCAATGTATAATTAACCATTAAACCTCTGCAAGCGATTTTCCTTGTAATGCCAAAACAAGAGAGGAATGTGAAATACTCCTCGCAGAGATGATTCCAAAAGTCAAAGCTGAGATTCAAGAAGCCAAGGCAAAGTTAAAAGCATCACAGTCGACATAAAGCACACGTCGGTAAGGAACAAAATCCTTACCGACGTGCTCTTGTTGAAAACGATATTGTTCTATATTTAGCTACATCTTTAAATGTTCGTTTTCCCATACGAATATCTCCTTTTCATTTGTAACATATTTTATCATATTTCTTGCATTCTTTCAATTCTTAAAGATAATGATTCTAATTTGTTTCAATGCATTTAATATAGTAGTTGAAAACAAGAAATATCGTGTACAAGAAAACATAAAAAAATCCGTGCTTCCCACAGGGGAAACACGGATTTTTGGTCGAGGCGACAG
>CAZIXG010000029.1:0-10833 GCA_964543305.1 uncultured Ruminococcus sp. | reverse complement strand
CTCCCTTGCCTAAAGGGAGGGGGACCGCCGAAGGTGGTGGAGGGATATTCATTTGTTCTTGTGTCATTCTGAGCGCAGCGAAGAATCTTAATTGTGCATTGTGAATTGTGCATTATGCATTGTGTAGTGCGCATATATATTAATGTTATATAGCTTCATTTGAGGTGATTAATATGCTTTGCAGAATTGATGAGCTTCGCAACAAACAGGTGGTATGTGTGCAGGATGGATGCGTTCTAGGCTTTATATCGGACATTGAGCTAGACACCGATAGCGGCGCGCTCACCGCTATAATTATTTTAGGTCGCCTTCGTTTTTTCGGTCTTTTAGGCCGCGAGAAGGATATCGTTATCCCTTGGAGTGATATATCGGTAATCGGCAGCGAAACGGTGCTTGTTAACACCTGCTCCTCCGCATTTCCTAAAAATACGCCACGCCGAGGTTGACCTATCCTGCAAAATACCTCTAAATTTGTGCACTTTCAACAATATTTGGAAAACAACTTCTCTTTCGCTTTCCACTTTTTAACAAAATTGTCTTGAAATGACGATTGAAAATTGTTATAATGTAGGTGTATAATTATACTTAGAATTTTTAAGTGATAATTAAAATCATAGGCAAATAAAAAACGGGAGATGTTTTTGTGATTAAGAAAAAATGCGTAGCCATGCTTCTTGCGGGCGGTCAGGGCAGCAGACTTTATGCCCTCACCGAAAAGATAGCCAAGCCCGCTGTGCCCTATGGCGGAAAGTATAGGATTATAGACTTCCCGCTATCCAACTGCATTAATTCAGGCATTGATACTGTGGGTATTCTTACCCAGTATAAGCCGTTGGAGCTTAACGATTATGTGGGCTCAGGCAAGCCTTGGGACCTTGACCGTTCAAGCGGCGGCGTACATATATTGCCTCCATATCAGGGCCAAAAGGGCGGCGACTGGTATAAGGGTACCGCTAATGCGATTTACCAAAATCTTGAATTTATCGAGCGTTATAATCCCGAATATGTGCTTATCCTTTCGGGTGACCATATTTATAAAATGGATTATTCCAAGATGATAACCCAGCATAAGGAAACCAAGGCCGCCTGCACAATAGCGGTGCTTGAGGTGCCTGAGGAGGAGGCTTCTCGTTTTGGTATTATGAACACCAACCCCGATGGCACCATTTATGAGTTTGAGGAAAAGCCCGCTCATCCTAAGAGTAGGCTCGCTTCGATGGGCATTTATGTTTTCTCTTGGGATAAGCTTAAAAAATACCTTACCGAGGATGAGCAGAACCCCGATTCCGATAACGATTTCGGTAAAAATATCATACCGATGATGCTCGGAAACGATGAGAAGATGATGGTTTATTGCTTTGATGATTACTGGAAGGATGTTGGTACGGTTGATTCCCTTTGGGAAGCAAACCTTGACCTACTTAACCCCAAAATAGATCTCAACCTTTCCGATCCCAACTGGCGCATTTATTCCCGCACTGTGGCACTGCCGCCGCAGTATATATCGGATACCGCTAATGTTGAGAATTCCCTCATAACCGATGGTTGTGAGGTTTACGGCAACCTTGATTACTCAATTCTCTTTGAGAATGTAACTGTGGAGGAGGGTGCCGAGGTTGAATATTCACTTGTAATGCCTGGCGCCATTATCAAGAAGGGCGCTAAGGTTAGGTATTCAATAATCGCAGAAAATGTGGTTATCGAGTCGGGCGCACAGGTGGGCAAGGACCCGCAGAGCGTGGGCGCTGAAAATTTCGGCATCACCGTTATAGGTGAGGGTGTAAATGTGGGCGAGGATGCCGTAATAGGTGCCAAGCAGATGATAACAAGGAATGTTGAGAAGGAGGAAGTAATATGAGAGCATCGGTTGCAGGAATCGTGTTTGCAAACGCATATGATGAGTCACTTAGTAGATTAACCCAAAAGCGTTCTATCGCTTCCGTTCCTTTTGGCGGCAGATACCGCCTTATAGATTTTAGTCTTTCAAACCTTGTGAACGCCGGTGTTACAAATGTTGGCGTTATCACCAAGGAAAAATATCGCTCGCTTATGGACCACATCGGCAGTGGCGGATATTGGGACCTTGACCGCAAAAACGGCGGTGTTCGCATACTCCCGCCCTTTGACATAGGCGGCTCAAGGCGCTATAGAGGCTATGTTGAGGCGCTGAATGGTGCTATGGACTTTATGCACAGATGCAATGCCGAGCATATTGTGCTTTGTGATGCAAGAACAGTTGCTAATGTTGACCTTGAAAGCGTTATAAGAGGTCATATAAACAGTGATGCAGATATCACCGTTGTTTACGGCAGGGGTGATGAGCGCAAAAATCTGGACGACACAATGGTTTTAAGCCTTGATGCCGCAAACCGCATAACCGCGGTAGAATTTCCACAGATAATTCCTGAGGGCGAAATCAGAAGCATAGGCATATTTGTTTTCAGAAGAGATGTGCTTATCGAGCTCACAAAGGCTTCTTATGAAAACGGCGGTGAGAGCATCTGCAAGGATGTTATCGCGCAAGAAATCGGCGCGCTTAAGATTTTTGCTTGCCCACACGCGGGCTTTACCGCTATTATGGATAGCCCTGCCTCCTATAAAAAGGCAAGTATGCAGCTGCTTGAAAGCAATGTTCGCCGCGAGCTTTTTAATCGCGACAGGCCTATATATACCAAAACGCGTGATGATATGCCAACCCGCTACGGTACAAAATCGGTTGTTAAAAACTCATTTATTGCCGAGGGCTGTGTTATCGAGGGTAGCGTTAAAAACAGTATTCTTTTCCGCGGAGTTAAGGTGGAAAAGGGTGCGATTGTTGAAAACAGTATCCTTATGCAGGGTGTATCGGTTGGCAAGGATACCGCGCTTGATAGGGTGATTTCAGATAAAAACGCCACTATAGGCGAGGGAATGACCATTAAGGGCACCGAGGAAAAGGCGTTCCTAATTGAGAAAAATCAAACTTTATAGGAGATAAATTATGAAAGTTTTATTCGCTTCAAGCGAAGCCTATCCTTTTGCAAAATCGGGCGGTCTTGCAGATGTTGCAGGAGCGCTACCTAAGGCACTTCGCCGCAGACTTGTTGGCTGTAGAGTGGTTATGCCGCTTTACGGCTCGATAAGTGATGAAATGCGCGAAAAAATGACCTTCCTTTTCAGCATAACCGTTCCCGTTTCTTGGAGACGGCAGTATTGCGGTGTTTTTGAAGCTCATTTGGATGGTGTTATATACTATCTTTTAGATAATCAGTATTACTTCAAGCGTGATGGGCTTTATGGCTATTATGATGATGCCGAGCGCTTTGCATTCTTCTCGCGCGCAGTGCTTGAGATAATTCCGCACATCGGCTTTACTCCCGATATTATTCACTGTAACGACTGGCAGACCGCTATGGTGCCTGTATATCTTAATGAGTTTTATAAATCCGACTCGCTTTACAGTGATATTAAAACGGTATTCACTATCCATAATATACAGTATCAGGGCAAGTATGGCCGTGAGCTTTATAGTGATGTTTTAGGTCTGCCTGAGGGCAGGGAAAGCCTTGTTGAGTATGATGGCTGTGTTAACCTTATGAAGGGCGCTATTCAGTGCGCTGATAAGATTACTACTGTGTCCCCAACATATTCTCGTGAGATATTAGATCCATTCTATTCTCACGGGCTTGATGGTATTTTAAAGGAGTTTACCTATAAGCTTACGGGTATTGTAAACGGAATTGACTATGATGTTTATAACCCTGAAACAGACCCGATGCTATTTAAGAATTACACCGCTGAGGATTTATCGGGCAAGGCTATAAATAAGGCTGAGCTTCAAAAATCGATGGGACTTCCCGAAAAGGCGGATACTCCGCTTATCGGTATAGTAACAAGACTTGTTAAGCATAAGGGCCTTGACCTTGTGAAGCATGTTTTTGAGGAATTAATGCAGCACGATTTGCAGTTTGTAATCCTTGGCTCGGGCGAATGGGAATTTGAGACCTTTTTCTATGAAATGGCAAAAAAATATCCCGATAAGGTGGCTTTGAAGCTGGGCTTTGATGCAGTGCTTGCAAATCGCATTTATGCGGGCGCGGATATATTCCTAATGCCAAGTCTTAGTGAGCCTTGCGGCTTGGCGCAGATGGTGGCACTTCGCTATGGCACAGTGCCCATCGTGCGCGAAACAGGCGGCCTTAACGATACCATATCTGATAGTGATGATGGCATCGGCAACGGCTTCACCTTTGCAAACTTCAATGCCCACGAAATGAAGGATACAATACTTCGCGCTATTGATGGCTATCGCGATGAGGGTGGCTGGGATATTCTCCGCCGCCGCGGAATGGCCTGCAACAATAGCTGGGCGGCATCGGCTAATGCATATATCCATCTTTATAAGGAAATGATTGGCAAGTAGAAATTCAGCGAGGTAGATTAGTGCTCAATATTTTTGAAATAATTAAAACAGTTATTCTCGGTATAGTTGAGGGAATAACCGAATGGCTTCCTATAAGCAGCACAGGCCATATGATTTTAGTGGATGAGTGGATGAAGCTTAATGTCCGCGATGAATTTATGGATATTTTCTTAGTGGTAATCCAGCTTGGCGCAATTCTTGCGGTGGTAATCCTTTTTTGGAATAAGATATGGCCGTTTCACCTTAAATCAACATCCGTAAAGCCTTTTTTTACTTCGGAAAAGGGCTCGGTGACGGGTTTAAAGCAGTTTTGTAATAACTACATATATGTTGATAAAATCCTGCTTTGGGTGAAGATACTGATAGCAAGTGTGCCTGCCGCGATAATCGGTCTCGTTTTTGATGAGCAGATAGATAGTATGCTAACGGGCGATATGCGCGCCTTTGTTGTGGCGGCGGCTCTTATAGCGTATGGTATAGCCTTTATCGTTATTGAAAGCATAAGGAAGAAGGAGAAAATTTTAAATCTTGATGATATGCCCTATAAAACGGCGCTGTTAATCGGCATTATCCAGTGTCTGGCGTTAGTTCCGGGCACCTCAAGAAGCGGCTCCACAATTTTGGGAGCCTGCCTTTTGGGTGCATCCCGCACCACTGCGGCAGAGTTTTCGTTCTTTCTTTCCATCCCCGCTATGTTCGGCGCCAGTCTTATAAAGCTTGCTGCCTTTTTCTTAGATGGTTTCGTGTTCACAACCGATGAGCTTATAATTCTGGCGGTGGGTTGTGTGACCGCATTTTTGGTATCGGTGCTGGCGATTAAGTTTCTTGTATCCTATATCCAAAAGCACGATTTCAAGGCGTTTGGTATTTATAGAATAGTGTTAGGTATATTTGTTATTGTCTATTTCCTTTTAGCGGCATAAATTAAAAAAACAAAACCCTCTCGTACGAGAGGGTTTTTCCTTTTTATTTAGCTTTACTGTTTTTATCCTTACCGGTTTTTGCCCGATAGCTTTCAAGGTCACTAAAGTCCTCGCCGCCAAAGTGCGCAAAAAGGTTACCACTGTTTATGTAGGTATTATTATCTAAGCTTATCTGTGCCTCAGCTTCGGGCGAGATGATAGAGTAAATATTAGCGCCAACGGGGGCGTTTTCAAAGATGTTGGCCATAATGCGAAGGTCGCCACCCTCACAGGCTCTTTCCATTCGCCAGATAAATATATGATGGCCCATCGGCTGAGGATGAAGCACCCAATTTCGCGGAGGTGTTTCACCAAGCATTCCGAAGCCGCAGCCTGCATTTCGGCAGACATTGTTTTCAAAGGCAGAGTTTATCGGTACCTCATCACGGTATTCTATCGCCGCCATACTGTATGTATCAAAGATATTATTAATGCAGTTGAAGTTTTTAGCAGGTGTTGTTCTGCCGCGCGGTCCCTGTTGGGTTATGCAGGAATCATAGGTGTTAAGGAAATGGCAGTTTTCGATAAGTATATCCTGACCTATATCCCAAAATTCCACCGCGTTGCCAAAGCGCACCTTAATAGGCTTTTCAAACACGCATCCGCCTATATTGCGAAAATCGCAGCTTCTGATAACCACATCAACACAACTGCCCACAACCGCGTGAACACCACTGTTTATAAAGGATAAATTTTCTAAAACAATGTGGTCCTTAGCATCACAAAGGCTTCGCTTATTATAGGAGGCGCATTCAATATGTCTATAAACCGCCGCGGGGTTACCGTAGGAATACATCAGTAGCTCCTGAACGGGGCTTATATCGCCTGAGCGGTTTTCGTTAAGCCCAAATCTGCTATCCCAGAAGTCGCCTTGGCTACACAACTCCTCTCTTTCCCAGCGAAGGGTTGCTTCGCATCGGTCCTTGTCAAAAACTATATTGCCAACCTCACCCGATATTTCTACTTTACAGCGCCAGATATTTGTGTCAAGTTCTTCCCAGTCCTCCGTAGCGCTAACATCGGTGGAGCCGCAGAAAACAGGCAAGTCGCCCTCGCCGTATGCGGTGTAGGTAACGGGAGCGCCCGCCTCGCCTGCCACCGCTTCAAGCTTGTCTCGCATAAAGGAGCCCCTCTTGAAAGCCACGGTATCTCCCGCATTCACTTTAAGACTGCGGTAATCCTTTTTAGCGCTCGCGGCAGAAAGACCGTCTGCATTGTCGTTGCCACACATAGGGTCAATATAGTAAATGGCCATAGTTTTTTCTCCTTAGTCATTGATGTCCTCAAGTAATAACTGTTCTTTAATGGCAGAAAGAAGTCCCTCATTATCGGGGGAGGTTGCGCAAGCACGGCTAAGGTTAATTATTAGCCTTTTGACAGTTAAAGAATTCCGCTGCTTAATTATGTTAAGCATATTTTTCTTAGCGGCCATATCACATTGCGCTCTTTCTAAAATATCAACGCATTTATCATAATAACCGCTATTGTCAATTATAAGATTTTCACCTTTTATTGTCAACTTAATTTCGCTTAAAATATCGGCACTAACGCGCAAAACGAGGGTGTTTGTTTCATCAATATATTCTGTGGTAGAGTCTACTTGCTTGCCATCTATATATGCTGTGATGCGAGCATTGCTATTAAAACCGCGCAGATTAAATTCCCAATTTCTTTTTGAAGGGATAAGGGAGGTGTCTCCTTTGGCGGGGCTTATGGTGATAGTCGGTGTATCACACCACGCGAGCTCTATTTTTGTTTCGGCAAAGGCGCCGTTTTCAAAGTCATTGCCTTCGCCTGAATCCTCATATAGAGTGAAGCAGTTGTTGTCACCTGCAAATATTACAAGACTCATATTTTGTTGCGGCTCGAGTAAAGATGAATGCTGCATAGGAACTATAGCTCCGGCTTTTGCAAAAACAGGGTAGTCTTCAAGCTTCCTGCAAACAGTAAGCTTTCTGCCGTTTTTGCTTTCATAATGTGCTCCGCTGAAAAAATCAAACCAGTCACCGCGCGGCAACCACACCTTGGCATTTCCAAGGTTGCTTACTTTGTTGTTAGGCGTGGTTATTGGCGCTACCATAAGTTCTGAGCCAAACATAAACTGGTTTTTACACTCGTAAGCCGCCGAAGCTTTAGGATAACTATAGTATATTGGAGTCACCAGCGGCTCTAACTCCCTATGATTACGGTAATTCATGGTGTAAATATAAGGGAAAAGATGGTGCCTTAGATTTAGCCAGCGTTTCATTATGGCCTCGGTTTTGCTATCAAAACACCATGGCTCTTTTCTTATAAATTCATTGCAGGAGCTGTGAAGTCTGTTAATGGGCGAGAACACTCCCAATTGTATCCAGCGGGTTGCAAGCTCATCATCGCGGTATCCGCCGGCATGACCGCCGATATCATGGCTCCACCAGCTATATCCTATGTTAGATGCGTTTGCGGTGAAATAAGGCTGAAAATCAAGCGATTCCCAGGTGATAAAGGTATCCCCCGAAAAGCCAATAGGATATCTGTGACTGCCGGGGCCTGAGTAGCGAGAGAACAACATCGGTCTTTTTCCGTTCCGCTTTATATCTGCAATGTGCAGGTGGTTGAGCATCCAAAGCGGGTCAAGAACCTCTCTTTCATCCTTTAGCTTGCCATCGCGGTTAGGCTCATGTATCCACCAATAATCAGTGCCCTGCTGCCAGTCCATCCACCAAAAGTCCACGCCTTCCTCCTCATAAGGGTGGTGCAACACATCAAAGTAATTTTCCATAAACCTTTTGGAAAGAATATCGAAAGGAATCCGCTCGCCGCTTTCGGGGTCAATGCCGCATCTTTCAGCCATTTCCGCGTACATATCTTCGTGCTTTCGCACACCTGCAGCAGGATGCAGATTGAGAGTGGTTTTGAGATTATGGTCTTTGAGGAATTTCAGGAATGCCTTGTAATTTGGAAATAACTCCTTATTCCAGCTATAGCCCGTCCAGCCGTTGGAAAGGTGAGGATACTGCCTTTCAAGTTCCTCAGGGAAGTGATGCTTTAGCTCCTCGGGAATTTGTGTTATATGCCAGTCCATATCGATAACTGCAACAGAAAATGGGATTTCTTCCTTTTCAAATCTCAGAATCAACTTCTCGTATTCATCTTGAGTGTATTTATAATATCTGCTCCACCAGTTGCCAAGAGCGTATGCGGGTAGCATAGGGGGCGCACCTGTTAGGCGGTAAAGGTCCTTTACCGCATTACGGTATTCATAGCCGTAGCCAAAGAAATAGCAGTCGATGGTGTTTGGATGTCGAATTTCCACCCAGCCTTCATCATTCAAAAGCATAGTCTTGCTATCATCGAGCACTGAAAAGCCGTTTCTTGAGCAAACACCTCTTTCAAGCGATATTGCGCCGTGTGCTTCATCAAGTGTTCTTGCAGTGCCTCCAAAATCCTCAAAATATTCACCGAATCTCCAGCTTGAAGCAGGCTCGAACTTTAAACGAATATTAAGATTGTCAGCGCTAAATGGCTCATTTGGCCTATATGTCAAAACGAGTTTTTCGGTTTCAAGCTTTAAAATCCCATTATTTATAGTGGCGTTAAAATTCACTTTGGGGAAATCTCTGAAAAACACACTCTGGCTCGCTCTGTCTTCAAATATTCCGTTTTCGGAAAACTCCATTCTTATAAGCTGCTTCGAAAGAACGGTGAAACGGTATTTTTGACCTATCACAATGTTACCTTTAAGCGCCTTTGGCCGTGTTTCATAAATAAATCTCTTTTTATTTTCCATTTTTATCCGCTCCCTATTGAATATAAAATAGAAATGCTTTATAATTACATTATATTATTATTGTTTGAAAAAGAATAGGCGCAATATTATCAAAAAATTGCACTATATTACGAAATTCGAGGTGTAATTATGGTAGATTTAAGGGAAAGGGTGGAAAGGGGAACGCCTGATTTTCCATTTGCTTACTATAAAATGTATCGCGATAAGGATTTTAACCGTATGGCACCGCTTCATTGGCACCCTGAAATAGAGTTGATATACGGCATAAGCGGTGAAGCTGTGGTAAATGTAGCAGATGAAATGTATGTGTTGAAGCCTAAGGATATACTTTTTGTAAATCCTGAAGAGCTGCATCTTATAAGACCTAATACATTACCTGTAAGGTATGAAGCGGCTGTTTTTTCAACAAAGCTTTTTGAATTTGCAGATGAGCATTTTTTTAACCGTTCTTTCGTTGAACCTCTAAGCAGGGGAGAGCTTCGCTTTCCTCATGTTATAGAACACCACAATGCAGTTTATAGTAAAATACAGCCTATAGTGCATAACCTTTTTTACGACAATATAAACTCAAGACCGCTTATACTTTCATCTTTGCTTAACATTTTCACCATCCTTCAGGAGTCAGGAGAGCTTCAAATCGGTCAAAGCAGCACAGCAAGATATACGGATGAGCTAAAGTTATGTATCAGCTATATTAAGGAGCATTATAGCGAAAGGATAACCTTGTCAGTATTGGCATCACTTGTTCATATGTCGCCGAATTACTTTTGCAGTCGCTTTAAGGCATTAGTGGGTATAACACCTTTTGAATATATAAGCGATTTGAGAATTAAAAAGGCATCAAGTGAGCTTGTTAAAACAAATTTGCCTGTTGCTCAAATAGCGGCAAATTGTGGATTTGAAAGTATAGGCTTTTTTATAAGAAAATTCAGGCAAATAAAGGGCTGCACACCCAGCGAATACAGAAAAAACACCGTTCGAAAATAATTAGTGCGGCATTATGGTTTCACCACTTCAGTCAAGCTTTCATAAAATATAAGGAAAAGAATTTTCGCACTGTGATTATTTTCGCCTAAAGCAGGCAAAAATAATAGCAGAAACAATTCGGAGAGTGAAACGATAATGAATGTGAAACGCGGAGAGATTTACTATGCCGATTTAAGCCCCGTCATAGGCTCTGAGCAGGGTGGGGTAAGACCTGTACTTATAGTGCAAAACGATGTGGGCAATAAGTATAGCCCTACTGTTATTGCCGCGGCAATAACCAGTCAGCACGAAAAGAGTAGTTTGCCAACCCATATAAATTTAAGCGCTGCCTCAAGCGGACTTGCAAAGGATTCAATAGTTCTGCTTGAGCAGGTAAGAACCATCGATAAACGCCGCCTTAAGGAAAAGATGGGCACTATTGACGGCAGCTCAATGGACAAGGTGGATAGAGCGATTTCTGTGAGCTTTGGCCTCGGTAATGGGTTTATTGGATAACAAATATGCCGCCACTTTTGCAAAACAACTTGACTTTTTATTGTTTTTAAAGTACAATACTTAAGTCACATTAAATGTGTTTGCGGGTGTGGCGGAATGGCAGACGCGTTAGCCTTAGGAGCTAGTGCCACAGGCGTGGGGGTTCAAGTCCCTTCACCCGCACCAAAGCATTCAAACCCGAACCTTTTACCAATCGGTGAAATGTTCGGGTTTGTTGT
>CAZIXG010000028.1:0-10837 GCA_964543305.1 uncultured Ruminococcus sp. | reverse complement strand
TTGAAAGCACAACCTATAAGTTTGCCAAGTGCCTGCAGAAGCGCTTTGGTATAGTAAAGGGCGTTACCGATAAAAACTATATCACCAATAGCTACCACATTCATGTTACCGAGCCTATTGATGCGTTTGATAAGCTCGCGCTTGAATCGGAGTTTCAGGCTCTGTCCCCAGGTGGCGCTATCTCTTATGTTGAGGTTCCCGATATGAAAAACAACCTCGATGCAGTTCTTTCTGTTATGCAGTTTATATATGACCACATTATGTATGCCGAGCTTAACACCAAGAGCGACTATTGCCACATCTGCGGCTGGGATGGCGAGATAGAAATCAAAGAGGATGAGGATGGCAAGCTCATCTGGACCTGCCCCAACTGCGGAAACACCGATCAGGATAAGATGAATGTTGCTCGCAGAACCTGTGGCTATATAGGTACACAGTATTGGAATCAGGGCAGAACTCAGGAAATTCAGGAAAGAGTATTGCATCTGTAAAAGTGAAAAAATTTAAAGGACGGCTCCCTTGTGTAAAGGGAGCTGTCATTGAGTGAAGCGAAATGACAGAGGTATTGTTTTATGCACTACGGTACAATTAAAAACTGTGATATTGCAAACGGAATAGGTGTGCGCGTAACATTGTTTGTTTCGGGCTGCAGGAACAAATGCAAAAACTGCTTTCAGCCTGAAACTTGGAATTTCCAGTATGGCACACCTTTTACCGATGAAACGCAGGAATATATATTAAAGCTTTTAGAGCCTTCCTATATAATGGGACTAACACTGCTGGGCGGCGAGCCCTTTGAGCCCGAAAATCAGCGTGATTTATTGCCCTTTGTAAAACGCGTAAAAGAAATGTTCCCCAATAAAACAATCTGGGCTTTTTCGGGCTTTACCTTAGAGGAGCTGCGCTCCCCTGATAGCCGCGGCTGCTGCGAGGCAACCGAGGAGCTTTTATCAATGATAGATGTTTTGGTGGATGGCAGATTCATAGAGGAGCTTAAAAGCATTGCTCTTCGTTTTCGCGGCTCATCAAATCAGCGAGTTATTGATATGAAAAAAACCCGCGAGAGTGGTGAAATCACACTCTGGCAGGATGCACCTGTTACATTTTAAATTCGAATAATAAGCCTTACCGCTTTATGCGGTAAGGCTTATTTTTTTGTTCTATATAGGACTGGTTATTCATAAATTTTATATAGGACAAGGCGGTGAAAAAATATGGAAAAAGAAAATGACTTTAATAATGTGACTTTGTATATATCCAATCGCATAAGGCGAGTGCTCCAGTTTTTGCCCGTTGATATTAAATCTAAAGCGCAGGAAATAAGACTTCGTGCAAATCTTCCTGTGTGCTTAACTATCGCGGGTGAAACGCTTTTTGTAAGGGAAGATAGTTCTGTGTCACACACACCATCGCGCGCACTTGTCGCTACATATGATGAGCTTCAAGAAAGCCTGCTTCTGCTTTGCAAATCATCTGTTTATGCTCACGAGAGAGAGCTTCGTGAGGGTTATATATCACTGCCAAACGGTTGCCGCGCGGGGGTGAGCGGCGCGTGGGGAAGCGAGGGACAGTTTTGCAAGGTGAGCTCCATAAATATCCGCATCGCACGCGAGGTGTTAGGGTGTGCGGATGCGCTTCTTTCGGCGTATCGCCGCGGTATGCTTATAGCAGGCCCACCAGGCAGCGGCAAAACCACACTGCTTCGCGACCTTGTTCGTCAGCTTTCGAGTGGCGGCGGCGGATATAAAAGGGTTGCTGTGATAGATAGCCGTGGCGAGCTTTCGGGCGGCTTTGACGGTGCTTCTCATAACGATTTAGGCCCTTCCACAGATGTCTTGCACACCGAAAGCAAGGCGGCGGGCACTCAGATAGCACTTCGCACAATGTTCCCCGATATTATAGCCTTTGATGAGGTGGGCACCAAGGCCGAGCTTCGGGGTATAGCCGATAGCTTTAACGCGGGCGTTGATATTATCACCAGCGCCCACTGCGGAAGCGTAGAAGAGCTTTTAAACCGCAGTGTAACAAAGGAATTAATAAATAGCGGCGCAGTATCTGATGTGGCGGTGCTAAGTGCTGTTATAGGAAAACCGCCTGAAATTTTAGATGTTAGGAAGATTTTGTGTGAATGTAGCAGTTAAGGTGGCAGGAATAATCATATGTGTGCTAAGTGCAACGCTTTTCGGCTTTCTAAAGGGCGTGTCGCTTAAATCGCGCGTGAAAAAACTGCGGCAGCTAAGTTTAGCACTTGATACACTTTATGAGCATATAAATTACGGTGAAATCCCACTTGAGGAAGCACTTAAAAAATCCTTTTATAGCTGTGATTTTATAAAGCTTCGCGGCTTTAGCGTAACATTTCAGGACAGTGATTTTGATGCGGAAGAGCGGCAGATAATAAATGAGTTTTTTGTATGCCTCGGCAGGTCGGGTAAAAAGGCAGAATGCGAGCGGATAAAAGCTACCGCTGCTATACTCCGCAAAAAAGAAATACAAGCTAATAACACAGTTGCTGAAAAAGCCAAGCTTTGGCAAACGGGCGGTGTGTGTATAGGGCTTACAATAGGTATATTACTGATTTAGAGGTAAAATTATGGATGTTGATTTTATATTTAAAATTGCCGCAATCGGCATAATAGTTACGGTGCTCAATCAGCTGCTTGTGCGCTCAGGGCGTGAGGAGCAGGCTATGCTTACCACCCTTGCAGGGCTTGTTGTTGTGCTGCTTATGATAGTAAGTGCAATTGCCGATTTGTTTGATACAGTAAAGGGGTTGTTCGGACTGTGAACGATACCCTCTTTAAAATTTTGGCAATAGTAATTATTGTTGCCGCTTTATCTATGCTGTTGCGCTCCTACCGTCAGGAATACGCCTTTTTATTGGTGCTTGCCGCCGCGGCTGCAGTGTTGATTTTTCTTTTTAGCTCGGTTTTTCCCACCATTGATAGGGTGCGCGCACTCTTTGAAAAAAGCGGTAATGCGGCAGTCTATTTCGCAACGGCACTAAAGGCGCTTGGTGTTGCATATATAACGGGCTTTGCCGCCGATATTTGCCGCGATTTCGGGCAAACGGCGCTCGCACAGGTGGCTGATATAGCAGGAAAATGCGCCGTTTTTGCGCTTAGCTTGCCGCTTATGTGCGCCGTGCTTGAAACGGCACTTAAATTCGCCGAGCTATGAAAAGGGTAATTGTTTTTATCCTGCTGATGCTGGTGTTTTCGATTCCCGTTAGCGCCGAGGAGGATACATATTACACGCAGTATCAAAATGTGGGCGCAGAGCAGCTGCAAGAAAGTCTTAGTGATAATGTCAGGGAATTTTTTTCAGAAAACGATATAGACCCCGCCGATTATAACTGGGTAAATAAGTTAACCGTAAAAAGTATTTTTTCTCACATTTTCACACTGTTTACAGGTGGCATAAAAACACCCCTTACCGCGGGGGCTACACTGCTTGGTATAATTCTTGTAACTGCGGCGCTTACCTCGTTTGGTATGTCCGAGCGTTTTGAAGCCGCAGTTTATGCCGCTATACTTGCGGTTTCCGCGGTAATAGCCGCCGATATATGGCAAAGCGTTTCTGTGGCGGTAAATGCAGTTAAGGGTAGCAGTACCTTTATGTTAAGCTTTATTCCCGTATTCGCCGCCACAGTTGCCCTCTCAGGCGGCACCGTAACCGCCGCATCTATGAGCGGCCTGCTGCTGGGAGCTTGTGAATTTGTTTCCTACTGCGCCTCCTTTGCGGTGCTGCCGCTTATGGGCGGGTATCTGGCACTTAGTATCAGTTCGGGCGTGTCACCGCTTATAGGTCAGTCTGGAATAGTGGAAAGCGTTAAAAAGATTTCTATGTGGATACTCTCGCTCGCTTCCACCCTTTTTATAGGCATTCTCGGCATACAAACGGCAGTGAATGCCGCGGCGGATAGCGTGACACTTCGTACCGCAAAGTTTATTTTAGGCACCTCGGTGCCTGTTGCGGGAGGCGTGCTATCAGAGGCAGTTTCCACCATCTCGGCATCTGTGGGGCTACTTCGTTCGTCAATAGGCATTTACGGCGTGGTAGCCATTGCTGCGATTTTTCTGCCCGTTATAGCCGAGCTTCTTTTATGGCGGGTGGTGCTTATTTTGTGCTCTGGTGTGAGCGATATATTTTCATTACCTAAAATTTCGGGAATTTTAAAGGCGGTAGATGCTATGCTTTCGGTGCTTGTAGGAATAATTTTATTAGTGGCAGGTATGTTTATAATTTCACTTACCGTGGTTGTAACAATGGGTAAGACACAATGAGCGGGATTTCCTCCTTTATAACGGCGTTTTGTGTGTGCTTGGTGCTACTTGGCTTTCTTTATATACTGTGTCCCAGCGGTACTATGTCAAAGCCAGTAAAATATGTGTTTTGTCTATGCTTTATCTGTTGTATGCTAAGCTGCACGGTGGGACTTGGAAGCATTGATTTTTCTTCAGTTTCTTTTGAAAGCGACGAGCGGCAGATAATAACCGAGGAAATGTCCGCTAACACCGCTCGTATGGTATTTGCAAGCGCGCTCGAAAATTCGGGTATAGAATTTGAAAAAATAACGGTACACACTAATAAATTGGCGGATGGCAGCATATGTATAAGTAAAGTTACGGTTTTTACCTATGCCTCGCCTGAAGCCGTGAAGGCGGTTTTTGATACTGTGGATTTCGAGGTGGAGGTAATAAATGAATGAAAAATTAAAGGTGCTTACTAAAAACCCAAAGCTACTCATAGCAGTGGGACTGTGCGGGATACTTCTCGTGTTTTTATCCTCGCTTTTTTCAGGCGGCAGTGAAAGCCAAACAGCCACAGAAGCAGGCGAGCAAACCACTGAGCAGTACCGCATATCCTTAGAAGAGGGCATCAAGGAAATAGTATCGGAAATTAGCGGCGATAGTGACCCCACGGTGGTGATAACTCTTGAAAGTAGCATCAGGTATTCCTATGCCAGCGCCGATGAAACCGATACCTCATCCTCGGGTGATACAAACGGAGAAAGCCGCGAAAGTAAAAAACAGTCCGTTATAACTGTAAAAACGGCTGATGGCGGCGAGAGGCCGCTTGTTGTAACCGAGATTATGCCCGAGGTGAGAGGAGTGGCGATAATTTGCAGTGGCGGAAACTCAGAAGCAATAGCCGAAAAAATAGAAAACGCCGTAACTGCGGCGCTTAATATAACAACTAAAAGAGTATATATTTCGGGAGGAACAGGCGATGAAAAAAGGTAAGGTATTCGGTAAAGGTCAGGTAGCACTTGTGCTTATGGTGTTAGCGCTCGGTGCGGCAGTCTGGCTTAATATGAAATTCTCATCAACCGAAAAGTATTTGGGTGAAGCTACATATGTGAGTGATACCGAAACTTCAAGTGAAGCAATAGCAACCTCTGCCAAAGCAGAAAATCAGGATGCCGACTATTTTGAAACGGCAAAAAAGGACCGCGAAAAAGCACTAAGCGAAGCGCAGGAATTAGTGGAAGAAACTCTTAAATCTGCCGATGTAACCGATAGCGAAAAGCAGGCGGCGCTTGAAACCGTGAATCAGTTTTCTGCCCGAGTGGAAAAGGCGAATAATATAGAAACCTTGCTTAAAGCCAAGGGCTTCCCGCAGGCGGTGGCGGTGATAGGGGATAGCGATGTTAATATAGTTGTTAAATCTGAGGGCATCACCACCACCCAAACTTTGCAAATTCAGGATATAGTAACCGCGCAAACCGATGTATCACTCAGCAATATAAAAATAGTAACAGTAAAATAGTTTTTTAGTAACAGTAAAATAGTTTTAGCTTTTTCTTGCTTTGTGGGAAAAATTATGTTACAATACTTGTGTGTATAAACTTAATTTATGGAGGAAAAGCATTATGCAGGATAATAGAACAGAACTTTCAGTAAGCGCAGAGGTGCTTGAAAAAATGGCTGAGCTTGCCGCTTGCGAAATTGAGGGAGTAAAGGGTATTTCAAAAAAGGCTATTGATCTTAAGGGTGCAATAAAAGCAAAGAGCGCATTTAAGGGCGTTAAGGCAGAAAATATCAATGGCGCTATCACCATTAATGTTTATATCACCGTTGATAGAAATGCCAAAATCCGTGAGGTTGCTGAGGCCGTTCAGCAGAATGTTAAGGATAAAATCCAAACGATGACGGGCACCGCAGTAACAAGAGTAAATGTTAATGTTGCCGATATTGAAATCACCGAAGAGGCTGCTCAGTAATTAAAGAACAAACAAAAAATCCTGCCAAAGCTTTGGCAGGATTTTTTATATCATAGCTTAGAAAGCATATTATCTATCGATTTATCATCCTTAAAATCAACCTCGCAGGGCTTTTTGTGCATTGACCAGTGCTCGGTAAGGGATAGCGTTTCCTGTGGCTTAACAGATTTTAAGGGGCTTAGTGCTTCGATCTCAAGAAAAGTCTCATTGGTGTAGGTTTCAAATGAGCAACCGCCGTCGGGATATGTAGCATCGGGGTGATGCGTTTCATAAACCTTTGCAAATATATCCTCGCCTAAACAATAGTAAGCAGTACCCTTGTTAAGGTCAAGTCCCAGCTTTATAGGCTGTGTGCGGGTGATATCCTGTCTAACTGTCGCATATTTAGAGCCGAAATATATTCTATCATCACTAAGGTCGGTATAAGACCATATCGAAATCACACGGTTTGGGAGAAGTCCTGTGTTGTTATCATTCATTGGCAATATAATTGTGCCGCCCTTTTCGGCAACAGATAGGCTCCAAACAGAAAACTCCTGAGGCTTTTCGCCGATGTTCTTAACGCGCAGCATAACCTGCATATTAGCATCATCTTTATCCATTTTAATTTCTATCTGCTTTTGAATTGAGTTTTCGGTTTCGGCTTTGGGTGTGAATATAGCACCATACTCGGTAACCTCGTAGCCTACTATACTGTCATCAGGACTGTATGTTTTAGGATAGGCCTCTGGGGATACCCAAAGTCTGTGTCCGCCGAAATTTTCCCACCTTTTGCCCTTGCCGAAATAGGCTTCATAGCTATCATCTGTAAGAGGAACAAAATCGCCGCGGTTGGCGTTCATTATATTCTGCCCATCAACAAAGCCAAAGCGGATTATGCGAGGACCTAAATCAAGTGTTACATACGCTTCAATAACACCGTTTGTTATGCGCATAACGCGCCCATAGTCCTTATAAGAATCAAGAATGTTTATTTTTGTCATGTCAGTTCCTCCGTTTTTAGAAGCTTTGATTTAAATTCACCGCCGCACTCGGCAGGCTTTTTAAGAGCAAGAGCATATATATCTGTGGCGCGGCATTCGGTTTCAAATACCTTTTGCGCATCAGCTTCAAGTAATTTTATCTGTGAAGCCTTGGTTACCACAGGTATAAGGCTCGTAAGTGCTTTAAGCTGTGCTTCACCCGCCGAGCTAAACCCTAATAGGCGCACATATGGGGGAGTGCGCATAAAAAAAGAATTGTCAAGATTTAAAAAAGCTGAAAGCACTAGCCTTCGCACACGAGCTAATGTGTAGCGCTTGGTCTTAATCATATTATATAATTCATCAAGACTTTTTGCAACCCGTGCCGATAGATGAAGTTTGTTTTCCAGTCCCTCACTAAGGTCGGGCAGGGTGCTTAGCTGCTCGGCGGTCTTTGTCCTGAGCGAGCAGAGAACGGCGGTTTCTAACCGTTTTATATCGGCAATGTCATCCTCTTTTATAATGCCGCGAATTTGTGGCGGCATAAAACGCTCGCAGTAGCCGATATTTCCTTGGAGTAACCGTTGTCTTATAAAAGAGGCTGAAGCATAGCCGCCGCTTTCTTCATCGCTATCGTGTGCGGCGCCTTGGCGGCGCACACAGTCAAATTCTAATGACAGACCGAGCTTTTTTGCCGCTATGATATATTCAATACCCAGATTATCATTAGGGCTTCTAAGCAGTTTAAAATCTACTCCCAGCTCCATCGCCGCTTGCTCTCGAGCTACCGCAAAGGTAATGCCGACACTTGATTTTTCTGTAACAAGAGCGGCAAAGCGGTCTGAGCAGAGTACATCTGCCGCATCTTTAAGCGCAGCAATATCGCCGCATTCACTGCCAAATAAAATTTTATCGCAGCCAAGATTATATAGCTGCCAAACGCCGCCTAAAGCAAAATTTTGAGCCGTGGACATACTCCAAAGCACAGGAAGCTCTGCCACAATATCTGCGCCGCACATTAAGGCAAGCTTGGCACGCTGAAGCTTCGATAGAATGCTAACATCGCCGCGCTGAACAAAGTTGCCGCTTATCACGCAAACCACCGTATCGCCCGAGCGCTTAGCCTGGTCAATAATGTATTTATGTCCTGAGTGCAGGGGATTAAATTCTGCAATAATTCCCGTAACCGCCAAAAACTTACACCTCTTTTGCAAAAACACTTGAAAATATATGGTAAATGAAGTATTATATAGTAGATTATGGGATACCTTTAATGTAATAAGTTTATCACATTTGGACGGTGTCTTCAATATGAAAATTATTGGGAGAGAGAAAAATGAAAATTTTTGTAGTTAATGCAGGTAGTTCATCACTTAAGTATCAGCTTATTGATATGGAAAATGAGCAGGTACTCGCAAAGGGCCTTTGTGAAAGAATAGGCGTTACAGGTGCCATCACTCACAAAGCGGCTGACGGTAGAGTATATTCAGCTGAAACCGATATGCCCACCCACAGTGAGGCTTTTGAGGCTGTAGTATACGCTATGACTAAGAGCGAGGCTAAGGTTATCGATTCTCTTGATGAGGTTTCGGCTATCGGTCACCGCGTTGTTCACGGAGCTGAAAAGTTCAACACCTCTTGCCTTATTAATGATGAGGTTATAGCTCAGCTTGAAAAGTGCAGTGTTATGGCACCTCTTCATAACCCTGCTAATATCTTGGGTATTGAAGCCTGCACCAAGACCTTTGGTGATAAGATTCCTCAGGTAGGCGTGTTTGATACCGCTTTCCATCAGACCATGCCCGCTAAGGCTTATATGTATGCGCTTCCCTATGAGTATTATGAGAAGTATGGTGTTCGTAAGTATGGCTTCCACGGCACCTCACATTCCTTCGTAAGCGACCGCGCCGCCGAGCTTGAGGGCAAGGATAAAAAAGACCTTAAGATTATCACCTGCCACCTTGGCAATGGCTGCTCCATCACTGCTATTAATGATGGTGCTTGTGTTGACACCACTATGGGTTTTACCCCTCTTGATGGCTTTATGATGGGTACTCGCTCCGGAACACTTGACCCTTCTGCTCTTACATACATTGCAGAAAACGAAAACCTCACTTTGAAGGATATTGACGCTATCTGCAACAAGAAATCAGGTATGCTTGGCATTTCGGGCGTTTCCAATGATAATCGTGATATCGGCGCCGCAGCAGAAGCAGGTAACGAGCGCGCTAAGCTTGCGGTTGAGATGCAGCGTTATCAGATTCTCAAGTTCATTGGCTCTTATATTGCCGCTATGAACGGTGTTGATGTTATAGCATTTACAGGCGGTATCGGTGAAAACGATGGTGCTCTTAGAAAGGCTATCTGCGAAAATCTTTCCTACCTCGGCCTTAAGATGAATGATGAGGCAAACGGCAAGCGCGGTGAGGAAATCAAGATTTCTACCGAGGATAGCGCCGTTAATGTTTGGGTTATCCCAACTAATGAGGAGCTTGCTATTGCACGCGATACACTTCGCATAGCATTTGGTAAATAATAAATAAAGAGGATTTTCGAATGAATATATCTCAAATTAAAAGCCGTATAGTAAGAGGGGATTATAACGATAGCTTCTCAATGCTTTACGGTGAAGCAACTGCTGCCGCAAAGCGTTACAGTGATGCTTTGGATGAGTTTTTAAAGCTCTATGGTGAGCGAGAAAACATTCGCATTTTTTCCGCCCCCGGCAGAACTGAGGTTGGCGGCAATCATACCGACCATCAGCATGGCTGTGTTCTTGCGGGAAGCGTTGACCTTGATGTTATTGCTATTGTAAGCGCAACGGATAATAATAGGGTGCGCATAAAATCTGCAGGCTACCCGATGGACGAAATTAATGTCTGCGACCTTTCGGTTAAAGAAATGGAAAAGGGAAGAGCCTGCTCGCTTATTCGCGGCGTGCTTTCGGCTTTCAGCCAAAATGGCTATAATGTGGGCGGCTTTGATGCGTATACAACTTCAAATGTCCTTAAAGGCTCGGGACTTTCCTCTTCCGCCGCGTTCGAGGTGCTCGTTTCCAATATAGTAAACGGACTATATAACAACCACAGTGTTGATGCTGTAACAATGGCGAAGTATTCCCAGTTTGCTGAGCGCGAGTATTTCGGCAAGCCCTGCGGTCTCTTGGACCAGATGGCAAGCTCAGTTGGCGGATTTACCTATGCCGATTTTTGCGACCCGCAGAACCCCATCATCGAAAAGGTGGATATTGACCTTTTGCAGTCGCGCCACACGCTTTGTGTTATCGATACAGGCGGTAACCACGCAAACCTCACTCAGGATTATGCTGATATAACGCTTGAATGCAAGGCGGTAAGTAATGCCTTGGGCGTTGAATATTTGCGTGATGCCGATGAAAGTGAGTTTTATAAAAATATCGCCACCATCCGCAAAAGCTGCGGTGACCGCGCGGTACTTCGTGCAATTCATTTCTTTAATGAAAATGCCCGCGCAAATGCGCAATGGCTTGCGTTAAAAGATAAGAACTTCGATAAGTTTTTCACTCTTGTAAACGAATCAGGCGAATCCTCCTATAAGTACTTACAGAATGTATATTCACCCTCAAATCCAAGTGAGCAGGGAATAAGCCTCGCTCTTGCCGTTACCAAGC
>CAZIXG010000027.1:0-10927 GCA_964543305.1 uncultured Ruminococcus sp. | reverse complement strand
ACCTGCGCACACCCCAAGGCATACTTCGAAATCAACGCTAAGAATTATTAATAAGCATTTAAAAATCCCGCTCAGCTTGAGCGGGATTTTTTTATCATTCTTTTTATTAACATCACCGCGGCGCTCACACTAACACCTGCCTTTACAATATAAGATGCAAAAAGCATCACATACGCAAAGCCATCGGGGCGAGTGTATAGGCTCCCCGTTGTCATAGTGCTCACTGCCGATACATAAGGGTAATTAGTAGTTGCGGCAATGCTCTCGCCGAAAATCATAACGCTCTGTGAAAGGCTTACCACTAAAAGAAGTGTGCCAAGTATGGCACCCCAAGCGGTGTTAAAACCGCTTGATTTCGGAAATCTTAGTTTAATAAAGGTTAACGCCGCAACCGCGGGTAAAAATATTTTGCAAAAATATTTAAATATCTCACATAAAAAATCTTTGCCTATTTCCGTTTCGCGCTCAAACAGATTACCGAACGAAAGCTGACCGATAGAACAAAGCAAAATCAACAACATAAAAACCATATTTAAAGCCGCCGTTACAAGTGCGAATTTAAGTATCGCACTTTCTCGGCTTATGGCAAAAACCAACACTGTAACGGCAAAGCTTGCTATTATCAACCATTTTTCGGTTTGCGGCAACATAACATCACCCACAAATTGAGAAAAAGCTAAAACCGCATCCACCGCAGTGGCTGTCGCTGCAAAGAGAAGCAACACTCCGCCTGTTACCATTATGAATTTTGAAAATGCACCTTCGCCTCGAGTTAGGATAAGGCTTATCAATACATCAAATATTATCAGTGCGGCAACACCAAGCACCGCCGCCGCTAAAAAAGTGATAAGACTGTTTCCTTTTGCCGCTTTGTATGGCACGCTAAGCGCGCCGCTTGCAAATATAACAACCGCTATAAGGCATATATTGTGGGCGCCATACGAATAGTCTTTATTCACACCTGCACCCTTCCCTCTTCGGATTTTATAAGCGGCAAAGAAAGCTCTTCGCCTTCTATCATCGTTTTTTCCATTTCATAAAAGCGGTTTTTATAATCTATTTTGTTTTTTGTTTTCATCTTTTTCATAAGATTCATAATATCAAAGCCCACCGCATTCGATACAGCCTCTATCTCAAGCACCTTGTCGATATCCTCGGTTAAAACAACATAAAGCCCTTCGTTTAACCACTCGTTTTTATTGCAGTAGCTTATTATATCGTTTAATTGCTCTCGGTCTATACTGTTTTCAATTATAAGCGCGGCGCAGTGGTCAAAATAAAGCTCTTTTGTGAGCGTGAGCTCGAGATTATCAAGCGCACCAAAGGCGTTTTCTCCACTCGCAGTTAATATCTTGGTTTCAGGGGCGCTATTGCCATCTGCCGCGGAAAAAAGCGTTTCAACCCTCACAGTTAAAGCTTCGCCCTCACCGCCGAAGCATAGCGCCGTTACTAAATAACCGCGCTCTATCTCTCGGTAATCGGAGCAGGCGCATAACAGAAGCAGAATGCACACCACAAGTAAAACCGATGCATATCTTTTAATCATCTGCGCTCTCCCCTTTCCTTACCATATTTCTGTTAAAGGGCGGGCGTAGCCGCATATAGCGCCAAGGCGCACGGAAAAAGCTATCCTTAAGGCGCTGAAAATCGGGCTTGGAAATGGCACTTGTATAGTCAGCACCAAAGGATTTTATGCTAAACACCCTTATCACAAAAACGGCGCTCACCGCCATATATCCATAAAGCCCAAAGGTGGCGCTTGCTAAAACAAGCGCGAACCGAAGATAAAAAACCACGCCCTTAAGACGCGGCACCATAAGCCCCGCAATACCGCTGAATGCCACCGCTATTAAAATGGGCGCGCTTATTATTTTTGCCTCAACGGCGGCTTGTCCCACAACGAGGCCGCCCACAATACTAAGTGCGTGGCCAAGGCTTTGCGGCATTCGCATACCCGCTTCTTTTAGTATTTCAAACACTATAAGCAGCACTATGCATTCGGTAACAGTAGCCGTTGGAACCCCTGAGCGCAGTGTTGCCACCGATACCACAAAATGCGTGGGCAGCAGCCCCAAGTGATAGGTGGATAGTGCCACAAACGCGGCAGGCACGCTCACTGTGGCAAAAAAGCAAAACCAACGAAGCAGTCTTCCTATTGTTGCCACATAGTAATTAACATAATAATCCTCATCCGACTGAAAATTTTCAGAAAACAGATATGGCAGTGTGAGCACCACAGGTGTGCCATCCACCACCAAGGCAATTCTGCCCTCCAGCAGTCGCGCCGCTACAATATCTGGGCGCTCGGTGGAGCCTGTGGTTTTTAGCATACTCCACTTGTGGTCGCGGATATTTTCAGCGATATAGTTGCTATCAAGAATACCATCTATATTAATTTTATTAAGCCGCCTTTTTAGCTCACGCACCAGTCCCTCATCGGCAAGCGAGCCTAAATAGCAGATAAAAACCGCTGTGTCGCTACGAGCACCTATGCGCATCATTTCAATGCAAAGGTCGGGGGTAAGCAGTCGGCGGCGAATCATCGCAAGATTAAACATCGCCGCCTCATCAAAGCCCTCGCGTGGGCCCTGAAGTATCCGCTCATCATCGGGCTCTGAAATACCCCTTGTTCGCCAGCCCTTCGTGTTTATGGTAAGCGCCGTAGCACTGCCATCACATAAAAGCAGGGTGTCGCCATAAAGTATAGCACGAAGCATATCGGGGATTTTTTCCTTAAGAGCTACCTCGTTTGCAAAAAGTATGTTATTAGCAAGATACTCACTATCAGGAATAAATCCCGCGGGCAGATGGTTTGAAACCAGCGGGCGCACAACCGCCTCCCCAAGCATTGCAGAGTTTACCATACCGTCCATATATAAAAGGCTCACCGCCACACGCGTGTCCCCTATCTCCACCTGCCTGATTCTCAGCACCGCATCGGATTTGAATATTTCCCTAAAAAGCTTAACATCCGCATTTAAATCTCCGCTTAACGACCTATCATAATAGTCGTTCACACTTCCTGACAAGTTATCACTTCCCATTTAAGGCTTTTTATCTATCTTTCCCAGATATGTAAAATTTACGCATTACCGTTTGATATCAAAAAGTCATACTGCCCCGCTATCGTGTTCCAGGTAACAGGCCCCACCGCGCCGTTTGGTGTGATGCCAAAGGCGTTTTGAAATGCGATTACCGCATCTCTGGTCTGAGGACCGAAGTATCCCGTTACGGGTATTTCAGGTACACCCTCATAATTTCTGCCTATAAGCGCTAAATAGGTCTGCAAATCGCGCACATTCTGCCCACTCATGCCCTCGCTTAAAAAGTATCCTGGGTATAGCTTTGCAAGCTCGCCTGAGTAGCCCTCGGGCAAAAATTCCACCGTTTCTGAATATATTCTGTTCATTAAATTCCATGTAGCAACATTCACCACCCCCGTTACGGGTAGCCCGTAATACTGCTGAAAAGCGCGCACTGCGGCGGTGGTCTCGGAACCATACACCCCATCCAGTGGCAAGGGGCTTAGTGCTGTATTAAAGTAAGCAATTATATTAAGATAATATTGTATAGCTCTAACTCCCACACCCTGCGAGCCTTCGCGAAGCTGTGTGGCAAAGGGGACTTGCACCTCCTCAAGAGAAATCCCCTCGGAGGTGAGATCTGAAAGGCTTTTAACCCCCACATAATACTGCTTTATTCTATACCATGTGGACTTATCCACCTCGCCCGACTGTGTGAGACCGAAAATCTGCTGAAATTCGCGCACCGCATCCTGCGTTTCAATACCAAAAACTCCGTTTTCCTCGGCGATTTTTGGTATAGCGGGATAGTTTCTGCTAATGCGGTTAAGTTGGGTTTGAATTATCTTTACATTATTTCCCGAATCACCCACCCTTAGCGGCACACCGGGGTAGGATTCAGCAACATCTGCAACGGGCGCGTTTTCAACAATACCTATATCGTTACCGTAATAGCTTTGCAATATCTCATATGGGGTGAGCCCCTGATTTGCAAGGTTCACACTTCCCCATTGAGATAGCCCCGCGCATTGCGAGGTCGTGCCGTTGCAAAACTGTGTGAAATATGGCTCGATATTGCCCTGCCGCACAACATAATCGTTGAAAATATCATCAACAATAAGACTTATGTTATCGAATATTTCGCGGTCGGGTACAAAGGCCTGATCAAAGGCGGTGGTATTGGTAATATCAAAATTATAGCCGCGTGAGGGATACCATTCGGTATAAACGCGATTAAGCGCATAGGAAATTATCGCGTAAATATTAGCGCGTAGCGCATCCTCAGGCCAGGTGGGATATATTTCACTTGAAGCCACATTTTTTATGTAATCGGCAAACGGCACGGTAACATTTCTGGCATTACTATTGGGCGCACCCAGATGCACCGTTATTTCACTTGGTATCACAGGCAAAAGCGCTTCAGGCATACCATTTACCTCCTCATAGATTATAACTATCTGCACCGTCCATAATCTGCGGTGCGGTGTTGCTTCCTGCGGCGGCAATAGGTGTTAAATCCACACCCTGCACCGATACAACCCCCGAAAACACAGGCACATTCATATTTATCCGCTCAACATAGCCATCTGCTGCAACCGCAACATTATATGTAGCAAAGGGGCGCTCGGCAGGCTCGGCACTTTCAGAAAACACCTTCGCGGGAGCGCTAAGTGTAAACACTCCGCTTTTTCCGCTTCTATCGCTCACATCGGTTTCTATTACGGTTGGGTTTTCAGGCGTGCCTGTGAAAACGGTAACGATAGCCCCAGCCACAGGGTAAAGGTGGCGAAGCGTGGTAACATTAACCTGCAGCCCGCCAACACCATCCTCAAAATCATTGGTGCTCACCGCCTGTTGCTCCGCCCTCTCCGCGGCTGTCACAGATGCTTCTCCCCTATCCCTTACCGAGTTATACATCTGCATTAGCTCTCTCGCATATTCCTCTGCAGTTTTTTCGCGCATAAAATCACCCTTACATATTTTTTATATATTTTATGCGCAAGAAATTGAAAAATTAACAAATAGATCCTTCACGGCTACTGCCGTTTAGAATGACATATTGAAAACGACACTAAAATTATGTCATTCTGAGCGCAAGCGAAGAATCTTGTCTAATATCCAACATCTAATCAACTGCAAAACACATGCTTACCTATCGTGGTGATTATAGGTCTGCCCGTTATCCACTTATTTGTGGCGGTAACAGGGTTATAATAATAAACAGCGCCGCCGCTCGGGTCTAGGCCGTTTAAAGCATCGCGAGCGGCAGAGTAGGCGCTATCCGCAACAGACTCATTAAACTGACCGTCATAAAGGCAGGAAAACGCTCCGTTTTGATAAATCACGCCCGATACAGTATCAGGAAAGGATGGATGCTCCACTCGATTCAGCACCACAGCGCCCACCGCCACCTGACCTAAGTAGCTTTCTCCGCGAGCCTCCGCCGAAATTATTCTTGCAAGCAGTGCATAATCTGCGGAAGTGTAGCCTCTGTTATCTGAATTTATACCAAGCGCATTCATTGTAGCTTTGCCTACTATGCCGTCAGCGGTAAGCCCGTTATCCCTTTGAAAGGCTATAACCGCGTTTTTGGTGGCAGTGCCATAGATGCCGTCTATTTGTCCTGTGTAATAGCCTAAGCTTTTTAGCGCGCCTTGTATATCTAAAACCTCATCCCCCATAGAGCCCATTTTTGAAAGCGCACTTACAGTGACACAGCACATACAAAAAATCAAAAAAATCACTATCAAAATCTTTAAGTATTTATTCATAACGCACTCAGCCTCCCACAATTATTCTTTCCAAAATATATAAATTTATTAAAATCGAAATAAGACAAAATTATATATAATGCACCACCGCGCTTTGACAAAAAATTTCCCGTTTTACCTATATAATACCCTTGGGGACTTGTCCAACAAAAATAATATTATTTCAAGCGGTGATGTTTAAAATGAAGGATTTAGTAACCAAATCTCAACAGAGTATTAAAACAGATAGCAGTGATATGCTAAGGGCGGTGCTTTTGCATATATTTATGGCTATACTTGGCTTTATCTCAACAAAAGCGGTGATATTTGAAAGCCTTATGCCATTCGGTCTAATATTTGCAGGCGGCTGCAGCGCTGTGTTTTTGCCAAGCGTGTGTGTGGGCGCCTTTATAGGCTATTTTATACCCGCAATAGGCAGCAGCGGCTTTCGTTACATAGCCGCACTCTTGGCGCTTCTTGCTATGAGGCTTTTGATTTCAAGCTATAAAAAAATCGCCTCTCAACCACTTTTTTTAAGCGTTGTATCGGCGGCGGCAAACCTTGTAACAGGTGCAGTTACATATAACGGTGTGCCATTGGATGCGCTAAAGCTTGCCGCCGAATGCCTTATTGTGCTATGCCTTACTTTTGTGGTAGCAAGAACCTTTATAACACTTAGCCGCAACTACTATGGGCTTTCTTCGGAGGAGCTTTCATATCTTCTAATTACAGTAACTATAGTTCTTATGTCACTTTCATCCTTCACGCTTTTCGGCATATCTGTTGGCAACACACTGGGCATTTTTCTAATCCTCACCGCCGCAAAATACGGCGGCGCCCTTGCCTCTTGCGTGAGCGGTATCGCGCTTTCCTTTGCCTGTGCGCTGACAGGCTCTTATGAAAGCGGCTTTGGTGTGTATGCCTTTGCAGGGCTTGCGGCGGGCAGTGTGGTGTCGCTTGGAAAATATGCGCAAGCCATATCGGTTGCGGCAACGGGTATTATAGGGCTATCCTTTATGCAGTTCGGCGAGGGCTCGGCTGCATTTATGGCTGAAATTGTTGTGGGCTCGCTGATTTTTTTGATACTGCCAAGAAGCGCAGGCATAGCCTTAGGCAAAATATTCTATTGCTACCCCCGCGTAACACTTACAGATGGCTACAACAAGGCGCTTACTATGCGGCTGGACCTCGCATCCTCGGCGCTTCGGGATGTGAGCGAAACGGTATCTCAGGTATCGCGGGAGCTAAGCCGCATAAATTCCCCCGATTTTAGCTCCACCCTCGCTCTTATCGAGCAGGATGCCTGCGCGGGCTGCAAGCTGCGCCTTCACTGCTGGGAAAGCAAAAAGGATGATACTCTTTCAGCCGTTATGCAGATGATAGCCTCTGTCAAGCAGGGCAATCCCACCCCTGAAACAGAGACTTTGGAGGAGTTTCGCGGCAGATGCCTGCGGGTTAAAAAAATGGGTGAGAGTGTTAACCGCAGATATTCGGAATATGCATCCCTTATTGCGGCGGAAAACCGCATCGAGGAGGTGCGGAGTGTTGTTTCCGACCAGTTCGAGGGCGTATCTAATATGCTAACCGAGCTAAGTCTTGATTTTCAAAACGATGATAAATTTGATAACAGTGCCGCCACAGCGGCTGCAACAGCACTTAAAAACATTGGCATCAGCGCCGAGGAAAGCTGTGCTAAAATAGATAAATTCGGCAGAATGTCGATAGAAATAAAGGTTAAAAAGGATAACGATTCGGTGCTAAGCCGCCTTCAGATAATGAAAATGCTTTCGCTATCGTGCGAAAGGGATTTTGATGTGCCTAATATCAGTACAATAGGCGATAGCGTTCTCATCACCGCCCATGAGCACGCGGCACTTAAAATTGATATCGGCGTTCAGCAGCTTTGCGCGGGTTCGGGCACTATGTGCGGCGATTCCTGCCGCCATTTCAATGATGGCAAGGGCCATTTTGTTATGGTGCTCAGTGATGGTATGGGCACAGGCGGCAGAGCCGCAGTGGATGGCGCCATGGCATCGGGCCTTATGGCGCGTCTGCTGAAAGCGGGCTTTGGTTATGACTGCTCGCTTAAAATTCTCAACTCCTCTATGCTCTTTAAATCCACCGATGAATCGCTTGCCACAGTGGATATCGCAAGCATTGACCTTTTTACAGGCCATGTTGAATTATATAAAGCGGGTGCGGCACCCACGCTTGTTCGCCGAAGCGGCAGAACAGGCAAGGCAGAAAGCACCTCACTACCGATAGGAATACTCCGCGATGTATCCTTTGACCGCGCAGGCATTAAACTTCGTGCAGGGGATATTTTGCTTCTGCTTTCCGATGGAACCACCACCGAGGGCACCGATTGGATAAAGGCAGAGCTGCAGTCGTGGCAGGAGGGCTCGGCTCAAGACCTTGCCGAGCACATAGCCGAGTGCGCTCGCCGCCGCAGAACCGACCGCCGAGAGGACGATATATCCGTTATGGCAGCGATAATTGAAAAGGCTGTTTGAGTTATTTTATTAAAAACGAAAAACTTTTAGAATTCTAATTTTTCTCATTGACATTTTTCCTTTTTGTGGTAATATATCCTTGAAAACAACCGTTTTCTGTAAGATTATCCACACCTTTTATGGCGGATTTGCCCGTCATTTTGAGGAGGTAGGCTGCAATGTCAAAGGTCAAGCACGAAAAAAAGTATTTCAGCGAAAAGGAAATTTTAGATTCCGAAGATAAGTTTATTGATGTTTACACTAAAAGCCCAGGCAAAGTGAAGCCGTTTTTGTTCCTTTTGAAGTTTTATAAGGGACATTACGGCAAATTGCTTTTGTCTGTGCTTTTTTATATCATCAAATCCAGCCCCACATGGGCAATTCCGATTATCACAGCCGATGTTATCGATGTTGTAACACTAAGGCCCGATAACGCCCTCCAACGGCTTATTATCGATTTTGTTATCGCTATGGTGCTACTTATACAAAATGTACCTATGCATGCGCTTTATATGCGGCTTTTCAGCAAGGCAAGCCGCAGCGTTGAAGCAGGACTTCGCGGCGCCATGATAAGGAAACTGCAACAGCTTTCAATATCCTTCCATAAGGATACCGAGTCAGGCAGAATACAGTCAAAGGTTATGTACGATACCGAAGCAATATCAGGCTTTTCAAGCACCATATTTAACAATTTGTTGAGTATAGGCATAAATATGACCATAACCCTTATCGTTGTTATCACGAATAATATATCCGTGTTTTTTATGTTTCTGCTTATAGTTCCTGTGGCAGTTATCATAAGATACCGATTTGTAGGGGTTATGCATAGCCGTAGCCACGATTTCCGTGAAAAAATCGAGAACACCGCTGCTGATGTTTTCGATATGGAGGAGCTTATTCCCGTAACACGCGCGCACTCGCTTGAGGATGTTGAAATTAAAAAGCTTACAAACGATGTTACAAATATTGCCGAAAGCGGCTATAAATTTGATATGGTTCAAAGCTTTTTTGGCTCTCTAAACTGGGCGCTTATGCTTGTTTTTCAGGTTATCTGCCTTTTCTTCACCTGCTTTTTAGCATATAAGGGCGAAATAACCGTTGGTGATATTTCACTTTATCAAAGCTATTTCGCTAATCTTTCGGGCTATGTGCTAAGCATTGTTTGCCTGCTCCCCACCATTTCAAGGGGTGCCGAATCTATGCGCTCTGTCGGCGAGATACTCTCTGCTTATGATGTTGAGCAAAATTCGGGCAAGCCTAAATTAGATAAGCTTGAGGGCAGATATGAATTCAAGGATGTTACCTTTGATTACGATATGGAAACTCATGTGCTTAAAAATCTTGATCTCACCGTAAATGCGGGCGAAACAATAGCGCTTGTGGGTGAATCAGGCTCGGGTAAATCCACCATTATAAATCTAATTATCGGCTTTAATCTTGCAGAAAGCGGTCAACTGCTTATAGATGGAAAGGATATTACCTCCTTCGATATGCGCTCCTACCGAAAAATGATATCGGTGGTGCCGCAAAATTCCATTCTTTTTTCAGGCACGGTAAGAGAAAATATCACATACGGTAAAAGCAATTACACCGAAGAGCAGATTATGGCGGCAGTAAAAGCCGCTCAGCTTGAAAGTGTTATTGAAAAGCTTCCCCACGGTCTTGACACAAAGGTCGGCGAGCACGGTGCCAAGCTTTCGGGCGGTCAGCGCCAGCGAATTGCGATAGCCCGCGCCATTATCCGCAACCCAAAGGTTATCATATTTGATGAGGCTACCAGCGCACTTGATAGCGTAACCGAGCGTGAAATTCAAACGGCTATAGATAACCTAACGCGCGACCGCACCACCTTTATAGTAGCACACCGTCTTTCCACCATTAAAAACGCCGATAAGATAGCCGTTATCAAGGGAGGCAAGTGCGTTGAATTTGGCACATATGATGAACTTATCGCAAAAAAGGGCGAATTCTATAATTTTAAAGAAATACAGTCTCTTGGTAATTAACAATTAAAAATATAAGCACCTGCTAAATTAATTTAGCAGGTGCTTTGCTTTTTAATTGTGCATTGTGCATTCTTTTACGCAGTAAGATAATATTTCACCAGTGACTGCAAAAGCGTATCGCGGTCGATGCGTCGGATAAGATTACGGGCGTTATTATGTGTTGTGATATAGGTCGGGTCCTCGGAAAGAATATAACCCACTATCTGATTTATCGGGTTGTAGCCCTTTTCCTTCAGCGCATCATAAACGCTGGTGAGCACACGGCGTATCTCCTGCTCGGTCTGGTCACCTATCGAAAAGGTCATAGTCTTATCATTCATAAATAACACCTCTTTTAAATCTTAGTATATTTCTATTGTATACCGCATTTCATTAAAATTCAAGTCCTATTTTCTAATAGGCGCTTTTTTATTTTCTAAGCTCGGCGCCAAGCTTTTCAAGCTTTTCTATAATGCGAGCCGCGGTAGAATCTATCTGCTCATCTGTGAGTGTGCCCTCAGCGGAACGCAGCCACACGCTGAATGCCACACTCTTTTTGCCCTCGGGTATCTGCGAGCCCTGATATACATCGAAAAGCTCTACGCGCTCAAGCAGACGGCTACCACCGCTGATAATCGCCTTTTCAAGCTAGCCAACGGGGATATCGGCATCACAAA
>CAZIXG010000026.1:0-11144 GCA_964543305.1 uncultured Ruminococcus sp. | reverse complement strand
CAATTGTGTGATTACGGTAGGTATCCCAATCAGCATCTTTATACTCCTTGGTCGACCTGCCTGAAATTATAAGATCACCATCCGTATAACGATCAAGACCACCGATAATATTAAGAAGCGTCGTCTTGCCGCAGCCTGATGGACCTAGTATTGAAACAAATTCATTTGTGCGAAACTCAATGTTAATTCCTCTTAAGGCTTCAACACAAGTATCACCCATATTATACTGTTTTGTTATATTAACTAATTTCAGCATGATTTCGGTTCCTTTCAGCAAATTCTAGTTGTATTATACTTCCAAATTTTAACTAAATTATGAATATTTGAAAATTATTTGATTAATTATTTAAAAAGTGATATAATTCTTAAAAAGTGTAATGGAGGGCAACGATGGAAAAAGCATTTAAATATATGTGTGTTTTTATGTCTGCAGTTATTATTCTTTCATCTGTTATGATGGTAATTGCCGTTGGCGCCTCTGGCGGAAAAAACTCTAACGACTTTTTTGGCTGTGATGATATTATTGAGAATATCAAAAACACTCAGCTTAATATGACCTCTGTTATTTATATTAAAAACCAAGATGGTGCTTGGGAGGAATATCAACGCATTCATGGCACAGAAAATCGAATTTGGGTTGATATTGAGGATATTCCTCAGCAGCTTATAGATGCTTTTATAGCTATCGAGGACCAACGCTTTTATAAACATTTTGGTGTTGACTGGAAGCGCACACTCTCTGCCTTTGTTAACTATCTGCCCTTTGTTGATTTATATTCTTCAAATCAAGGTGGCTCCACAATTACCCAACAGCTAATTAAAAATATAACATCTGACAACGATACAAGTGCCACGCGAAAACTTCGCGAAATTGCGAGGTCTTTACTTATCGAATCAAAGCTTGATAAAACTACTATTTTAGAGGCATATCTTAACACCATTTCTCTTGGAAACGGTATATGCGGAGTTGAGGTTGCTGCTAATTACTATTTTAATAAAGATGTAGGGAGCCTATCTCTTGCAGAATGCGCTTCGCTTGCTGCTATAACAAAAAATCCCAGCGCATATAACCCCCAGGATAAGCCCGAAGGCAACAAAAAGCGCCGTGCTGATGTTCTTGATAAGATGCTCGAGCTTAATATGATAAGCGAAGAACAATATGAGAACGCATATACCGTTGAGGTAGTTATTGACACCACTCAACAACAGGATTTTGAAATACCTATAAACAATTATTTTGTTGATACCCTTATCAGTGATATCATCGAGGATTTAAGCGCTAAATACGGATGCAGCACCGATACTGCATCAACTATGCTTTATAACGGTGGCTACAAAATTTATGCTACACTTGATGCGGATATACAGGACACAATGGAGAAGGTATACCTAAATCAAAAGAAGTATTTCTCTCAATGGTCTAAAGATAAAACTGAGCATGTTCAGTCTGCTATGACAATTATGGACTATGAGGGTAATATATTAGGTGTTGTGGGCGGTGTTGGTGAAAAAACGGTTAATCGCGGACTTAATCGTGCAATCGATTCTCCGCGTCAGCCCGGCTCGACAATGAAGCCGCTCGGTGTGTATACACTTGCTATCGATAACGGGCAGACCTCATATTCATCTATGATAGAGGATAAACCGCTTGATAATTATTACGGCAACGGCAAGAAGGGCCCCAAGGAATGGTATGGCTACTATGCGGGAAATATGACCGTTAAGAGCGCTTTAGAGCGCTCTGCAAACACAATACCATGCTGGCTTCTTAAGGATAGTGTTGGTGTTGAAAATTCTTTTAAGTTTTTAACTGAAAAGCTTAATTTAAAGCATCTTACCAATGTTGATAAAAACATTGCTTCATTAGCTTTAGGCGGTTGTCAATACGGCATTACTACCACTGAATCCGCCGCAGCGTATGCAATTTTCGGTAACGGCGGTAATTACTATGAGCCGACAACCTATGTTAAGGTTACTAACGCATTAGATGAGGTTATATTAGAACCCACCGCAGGCGAGCAGGTAATTAAGCCCGCTACTGCAACGATTATGAATAAGCTGCTTCAAAATGTTGTTTATGGTTCACAGGGTACGGGTGGAGGAATAGCGAGCTACAGTAAAATGAAGGTATATGCAAAAACAGGAACCTCAAGCGAATCCAACGACCTTTGGATGGTTGCAGGCACACCTTATTATGTTGGCTCAGTTTGGTATGGCTTTGATAATCCAGGAGCCGTTCACAATAGTGGCGCTGCCGCAACAATTTGGCGAACCGTTATGTCTGAAATTCACAAAGAGCTTGAAGTAAAAGAGTTTGAAGTCAGTGAAGATGTAATAGAAGCAAAATATTGTAATCACACAGGACTATTAGCTAAGCCATCCTGCAGCAGCACTTCAATTGGATATTATTTACCGGATGTTGAAATCAAGGTTTGCGGCGGTAACCATCCCGTTGAGGAGGAAAGTGCCTCAACTGAGCAAACGACCGATGATGCATCATCGAATGTTTCGTCCGGCACATCATCTGTTGAAAGCACCACCTTAGAAAGTGCTTCTTCTGAAAACTCAGCAGATACAACAACATCCGAAGATGCGGAAGCATCCTCTGATGATACAGTAACCGAGCCTGATGATATTGAACAAGAATCTTCTGATGTTGATGATGAGAATTCCTCAACAGACAATATTCTAAGCACCCCCTCTAATGAGAGTTCATCTTCCTCTGCTACTTCTAATCAAAACAGACCTTTTTGGGATAATATTTTGGGTAACAATTAATTTTAAGGGCATTCATCGATAGGTGAATGCCCTTAAAATATTAAAAAAGTTATTGATGTAATATGTAATATATGCTATAATTAATTAGATATTGGGTTATTGTACCCTTTTGGTTGTTTGGAGGCGAAATGATGCGTATTATCGGTATTGACCCTGGCTATGCAATAGTGGGTTACGGAATAGTAGATTATGATGATTTTCGCTTCAAAACAGTGGGCTACGGCGCTGTTACAACTGAGGCTAATTCCGATTTGTGTGATAGACTGAGTGACATTTATAATGATGTTACAACTCTGATAAAAAAGTACAAGCCTGACTGTATGTCAATAGAAAGACTTTATTTTAACACAAACACAACCACTGCAATTGATGTGGCTCAGGCAAGAGGTGTGATACTGCTTGCCGCAAGGCAGAATAATATTGTGGTTAGTGAATATACACCTTTACAGGTTAAACAGTCTATCACTGGCTACGGCAGAGCAGAAAAGCATCAGGTGATGGAGATGGTGAAAAGTCTTTTGCAACTGAAAAGCGTACCTAAGCCCGATGATACAGCCGATGCTTTGGCGCTTGCGATTTGCCATGGTCATAGCGCAGGAAGCCTTTATGGAAAACTAATGAAGGGAGCAAATAAGTGATGATAGCATCTTTAAGCGGAAAATTAATTGCTAAGGAACTGAATTTTATTGTTATTGAATGCGGTGGCGTAGGCTTTAAATGCTTTGTTACACAAAACACATATGCTGCCATTGGAAATATCGGTGACAATGTTTTTGTTCACACATATCTTTCTGTGCGTGAGGATGCGCTCGACCTTTATGCTTTTATGAGCGCAGGTGAGCTTGAGGCATTTAAGCTTATAACCTCAGTAAGTGGTGTGGGCTCAAAGATAGGACTTGCAATACTCACCGAATTTACCTTTGATAAAATAATGCTCTTTATTGCAAGCGGCGATGCAAAATCACTTACCGCCGCTTCGGGTGTTGGACTTAAGCTTGCGCAAAGAATAATTCTTGAACTCAAGGATAAGGTGGGCTCGGTTGCTGCAACAGATACCACTATCGATGTTAAAGCAGTTGGAAATGCTACCGCGAATACTTCCTCTAAAGAAGCGATAGAAGCACTTGTTTCTTTGGGTTACACCCAAAGCGAGGCTTCTCTTGCGGTTAGTCGATTAGATTCGTCACTTCCCACAGATGAGCTTATTAAATCGGCACTAAAATCTCTTGCAAGGGGGTTATAACAGATGATCGAGCAGGAAATGGATTTTGAAAATCGCATAGTATCTCCTGAGTATACAAATATGGAGGATGATGCCGAGGTAACCCTTCGCCCAAAAACACTGAGCGAGTATATCGGTCAGGACAAGGTAAAGGATAACCTTAGCATTTATATTAAGGCTGCAAGGCAGAGGAAAGAGTCGCTTGACCATGTTTTGTTATATGGCCCTCCAGGACTTGGTAAAACCACACTTTCAAGTATTATTGCGCGCGAGATGGGTGTTAACCTAAGAGTTACATCAGGTCCTGCTATTGAAAAGCAGGGCGATTTGGTGGCAATTCTTACTTCGCTTAACGAAGGTGATGTTCTTTTTATCGATGAGATACATCGCCTATCCAGAAATGTTGAGGAAATTTTATATCCTGCTATGGAGGACTTTTCTCTCGATATTATCTTAGGTAAGGGCCCTTCGGCTCGTTCGATTCGACTTGATGTTCCGCATTTCACACTTGTTGGCGCTACTACTCGTTCAGGTCAACTCACAGCACCTCTTCGTGACCGATTTGGTGTCCTTTTGAGACTTGAGCTTTACACACCCGAGCAGTTGGCGCAAATAGTTAAGCGTTCTGCTGGTATTTTAAATATACCTATTGATGATGATGGCGCACTTGAGATAGCCTCAAGGTCTCGCGGAACACCTCGTATTGCAAACAGACTGCTTAAGCGCGTGAGAGATATTGCGGAAATCGAGTTTAACGGTGCTATCGATGTGAATGTGGCACAAGCCGCACTTGCAAGATTTGAAATTGATGAGCTCGGTCTTGATGATTTCGATCGCAAGATGCTTTCAACTATCATTCATCATTATGGTGGTGGTCCCGTTGGTTTAGACACACTTTCCGCCGCAGTGGGTGAGGAGGCAGTCACCATAGAGGATGTTTATGAGCCATATCTTATGCAAATCGGATTTTTATCACGAACTCCGCGCGGCAGATGCGTAACTGCTTCTGCTTATGAGCATCTTGGAATTACACCAACAAACCCACAGCAATCTCTGATTTAAAAGGAATAGTTTAATGAGAACAGTTGATAATTTTAATGATTATGAGCTTATCGATGCCGATGCAGGTGAACGCCTTGAGCGATGGGGCGATATTATTCTGATAAGACCTGACCCTCAGGTTATATGGAGTGAGGGCAAGCGTGACGAACGATGGAAAAATCCGCACGCGATTTATCACCGCTCTAATAGTGGCGGTGGTTATTGGGAAACGATTAAAAAGGTTCCTGATGTGTGGAGTATTAATTTTAATGACCTTACATTTCGATTGAAGCCTATGGGCTTTAAGCATACAGGTCTTTTCCCTGAGCAGGCGGTAAACTGGTCACTGGCACGAAAGCTTATTGAGAAGGAAAACCGTGAAGTTTCGGTGCTTAATCTCTTTGCGTATACTGGCGGCGCTACCATAGCGTGCCTAAAATCGGGCGCTCAGGTAACACATGTTGATGCATCAAAAGGTATGGTTGGCTGGGCTAAGGAGAACGCTGCCGTATCTGCCGTTGCGGACAGGCCTGTTCGCTGGCTTGTGGATGATTGTATGAAATTTGTTAAACGTGAAATTCGCCGTGGCAATAAGTATGATGCTATTATAATGGACCCTCCTTCATACGGCAGAGGTCCGGGCGGCGAGGTTTGGAAGCTTGAACAACAATTATCCGAGCTTTTAAGCGATGTGGGAAAAATATTAAGTGATGATCCTGTATTTTTCTTTCTGAATTCCTATACAGGCGGTCTTTCACCAACAATTCTTAATTATATGGTTAAAGGTTGTGTTGCACCTAAGTTCGGCAACGAGGTATTTACCGAGGAAATAGGACTGAAAGTGACAAAGCGTGATATAATTCTGCCTTGTGGCAGCACAACAATTTGGACGAAGTAAATGGATAATATTATTGAAGTTAAAAATGTAACATTTGAATATAGTGATGGCGACCAGCAAAAGACGGTTATTAAAGATTTTAGTCTCGATATAAAGAGGGGAAGCTTTACCGTTATTTTAGGTCATAACGGCTCAGGAAAATCAACCCTTGCAAAGCTGATGAACGGTCTGTATAAACCGACTTGCGGCAATGTTTTCGTTGATGGAATTGATACCACTGATGAAAAACACGAAATTGAAATTAAGCGCCGCGTCGGCATTGTGTTTCAAAATCCCGATAATCAGCTTGTGGCTTCTATTGTTGAAGAGGATGTTGCGTTTGGTCCCGAAAATTTAGGCCTTGCGCCCGATATTATTAGAGAGCGTGTGGATGAGGCACTAAAATCTGTTGGTATGTATGAATTCCGTAAATCGACACCACATCATCTTTCAGGTGGCCAGAAGCAAAGGATTGCAATTGCAGGTATAATCGCAATGAAGCCTGAATGCATTGTGCTTGATGAGCCCACTGCTATGCTTGACCCGAAGGGTAGGGCAGAGATTATGTGGGCTGTAGAGCGACTTAATCGTGAAAACGGAATCACAGTGGTGCTTATAACACATTTTATGGAAGAAGCGCAGAACGCTGACCGTGTTATAGTTATGGATGATGGCAAAATTATTGCTGACTCTACTCCTAAGGATGTTTTCAGTAATGTTGAGCAACTAAAAAATGTGGGACTTGATGTACCACAGACTACTGAACTTCTATATCGTCTTAAAAAGGGCGGTATGAATATATCAACCGATGTTATTTCTATTGAAGAAGCAGCAGATAAAATATATAATGCGCTTCATTTGGAGGAAATTTAATTGTCTATTCTTGAGGTAAAAAATCTTACCCATACCTATGGTGGAAATACACCCTTCGTTAATGATGCAGTGAAAAATGTTAGCTTCAGCATTGAAAAGGGCGAGATTATCGGTATTATCGGTCATACGGGATCGGGTAAATCCACATTGGTTCAGCACCTTAACGGATTGCTAAAGCCCAGTGACGGACAAGTTTTACTGGGTGGTAATGATATATGGGAAAACCCAAAGCAGATTAGAAAAATCCGTTCGCAGGTGGGCCTTGTTTTTCAATATCCCGAGTATCAGCTTTTCGAGAACACAGTTTATGAGGATATTGCATTTGGTCCTAAAAAGATGGGACTCGATTCTCAGGAAATTGATAGCAGAATTCGTGAAATCTGCCAAATTGTTGGCATCAAAGAGGATTATTTCGAAAAATCGCCGTTTGATTTGTCGGGCGGTGAAAAGCGCCGCGTGGCCATTGCGGGTGTTATGGCTATGAAGCCTGAGGTAATTATTTTTGATGAACCCGTTGCTGGTCTTGACCCAAAGGGCAGAATTGATGTTGTTCGTATGATTAAGGATTATCGTGATGCCTATAATGCCACTGTTTTAATCGTTTCTCATAATATGGAGGATATGGCGGTCATTGCAGATAAGCTAATTGTTATGAACAAAGGCGAGCTTTATGATTTCGATAAAACCGATAATGTGTTCAAGCAATACGAAAAGCTAAAATCTATCGGTCTTAATGTGCCGATTGTAACACAGGTCTTTATTAAACTTAAAGAAAAAGGAATTAATGTTCCCGATGATATTTTTACTGTTGATAAAGCGGTAGAATATCTGCTTTCTTACGGAAAGGCGGGTGGCTTTAATGCTTAAGGATATTACCTTCGGTCAATATTTTAGCGGCAATTCTTTTATTCACCGTCTTGATCCGAGAACGAAGCTCGTTCTTTTAGTGGTTTATATCGTTTTTTTGTTTGTTACAAAAAATATGCTGTCTTTGGCGGTGTGCGCCGCTTTTATAGCGCTTATAATGATAATGTCGGGTGTGCCGATTAAAATGTTTTTAAAGAATATTAAGGCAATTTTACCGATAGTAATTTTCACAGGCCTTATTAACCTTTTTTACGGCACTGATGGTGAGGTGCTTTTACATTTTTGGAAGCTTACCATCACTACCGGCTCGGTATACAAGGCAATTTATATGGCGCTTAGAATAATACTTCTTATTCTCGTTAGCTCTGTGCTCACATATACAACCACACCTAATGATTTAACTGATGCCATTGAAAATTTGCTATCCCCGCTAAGATTTATAGGACTTAAGTCTGCGGTGCATACTCTCGCTATGATGATGACAATTGCTTTAAGGTTTATTCCAACATTAGTTGAGGAAACCCAAAAGATAATGAATGCGCAAAAGGCGAGAGGAGCCGACCTTGAAAGCGGTAAGCTTACCGAACGGATTAAAGCATTAATTCCTATATTAATTCCTCTTCTTATTTCCTCTGTTAGACGCGCCTATGAGCTTGCTGAGGCAATGGAATGCCGTTGCTATAACGGCGGAGAGGGCAGACAACGGATGAAGCAGCTCAAATACTCTTCTTTAGATGCTTTCGCCCTATTTTTTACAGCTGCAATGGGCTTATCTGTGATTTTATTTAATATCTTTTTCTGATTTTAGGAGCAGCTTATGAAAAGAATGCTACTCACAATTTCATATGATGGTACATCTTACCATGGCTGGCAGGTTCAACCTAACGGAATTACTGTTCAGGAGGTTATGCAAAACGCTCTTGAAAAGTTGCTTGGCACGCGACCTGACCTTACGGGATGCAGCAGAACTGATGCAGGTGTACATGCTGAGGAGTTTTGTTGTCATATAGACTGTGATGATTGCTTCCCCGAAAATGCCTTTTTAAAGGGACTTAATTCATTGCTTCCCAAGGATATAGCGGTAACCGCTTGCAAGCAGGTGCCTGATGATTTTCATGCAAGATATGATGCAAAAGGAAAAACTTATATTTATTCGATGTATTGTGGTTCATTAAATCCTTTTGCTTCAAGATATAATTTGCACCTTGATAGAATGCCTGATGTCGATTTAATGAATGAATTTTGCCGTAGGATTATCGGCACACACGATTTTGCAGGCTTTTCTTCATCACACAGAACAGTTGAAGATACTGTTAGAACTGTAAACGAATGCAAGGTAAGCTGTGTTGATAACTATATAAGATTTCAGGTTTCGGCGGATGGCTTTTTATATAATATGGTCCGCATCCTTGCGGGCACAGCGCTTGCAGTAGGCTATGGTCAGATAAAACCCGATTGTTGTGATTTGATTTTTAAAACTCATAACCGTGCGGCAGCGGGCGATACTCTTCCCGCCCACGGACTGATGCTGAAAAAGGTTTTTTATTAATTGTGAGGTGTTCAAATGCCTGAATATAAGAGAAAAAAAGTTCGCAAGGCTATTCGCCCAAAAGCAAAGGAACGGGTGAATAAATCGGATGATATTGTTATGCGTTCTTCTAAGGGTAAAACGCCATTATCCGAAGATGCACGCAACGATATCAAGGTTGTTCGCGGTGCTAAGTATAAAAGAAAGCGCAACTCAAAAATTGCACTGATGGTAGTTGCCGCAATAACTGTGCTTTGTGTGCTTTTTTCACTCATATTACCTGTTGGTCTTTACGAAAATATCGTGAATTTAACTGCCACCATCGGCAGCGGCAGTTACCCTAAGGATATTTCCGGCTCTGCTATACTTAATGTCGTTTCAAACGGCTCTTATTATTATGTTTTGTCTGATACTAATATTGCAGCCTATTCAAACGGTGGCAAGCAAATTTATAATGAATCACACGGATTTTCAAATCCTGTGCTTTGTGTGTCTGCAACGCGTGCCCTTGTTTTTGATCAAGGTGGAAACGCGCTCAATGTTTATAATTTAGGCGGTTTAGTTGATGCTTTAGAAACAGAACAACCAATTATTACAGCTGAAATTTCCAGATCAGGTAATTTTGCCATTGCAATGCAGTCGGATGAATATTCATCTGTTGTAAATGTTTATGATAAGCGTTTTAAGCAAATTTATAATTGGAACTCTGCTAAAGATATTATCAACAATATAACCATAAACCAAAAGGGTGATAAGATCGCAGTTTCTTCCGTAACCGCCAATGCTGGTGAGTTTGTTTCAAAGGTCGCAGTTTTAAAATATGATTCTGCAGATCCAGCATATTCTTTAGATCTTGGCAGTTCGGTTGTTTTATCTCTTTCGGATTCAAGCAGAGGCTTCTCGGTTATTACCTCTGATAAATATCGATTTATAAGCTGGTCTAAATATCAAACAAGCGAGATAACCGCTTCAGGCGAGATAAATATGTTTCGCAAGTCAGATAGCGGTCAGCTTTTGGTTTTTAACCGCGCCAACGATAGAAGTGATAACACTGTGATTTTAGTTTCTAGGGGCGGTAAAAAGCTTTCTGAATTTAACATCAATAGTATTATAAGTGATATTCAATATGCAAAGCGTCGTATTTATTATATTAGCGACAGTGATGTAAATATTTTGGATAAAAAGGGTAATCTGCTTAGAAACGGTAGCTGTGAATATGGTTGTATCCGTTTTGCGGTAATTGCTTCTAATTCACTGGCGGTTATAACCGATCAGGAAATCCAAAAAACCGATATTGAAAAGGAGTGATAATTTTTATGGCATACATACTTGACGCAATTGTTATTTTAATCGTTTTATTTTTTATCTTCACATCTGCAAAGCGTGGCTTTGTTCGAACTTTAATAGAGGTTGTGGGCTTTATTGCAGCTTTTATTTTAGCATTTACAATTAGTTCACCACTTGCTAACATAACCTATGATAAAATGATTGAGCCTTCGCTGGTATCGGCTGTTGAAAGTGCTGCTACTGAGGGCACGCAAACCGCCGTTGATGCCGCATGGGATGCAATACCAAGCTTCATAACAAATAATTCAGATATGTTTGGTCTTACCAAGGAAAGCTTTTCTGATAAATTATCAGAAAGCACTTCCGATAGTGTTAGCGCTACTGCAGTTAATGCTTCCCAGAATATTGCTAAGCCTATAGTTACCAAAATTCTTGGTATGATATATTCAACGCTTTTGGTAATCGTATTACTGTTTGTGGTTAAAATTTTGGCGAAGCTTGTTAATAAGCTATTTTCCTTTAGTATAATTGGAAAGCTCAACAGTTCTTTAGGCGGTGCGATAGGTCTTATTAAGGGGCTTGCAATTGCAGTCGTTTTCTGTATGATAGTTAGTCTTATTGTATCTTTCACAGCAAACGGTTTCTTAATTTTTACCAGTGAAACGATTAAT
>CAZIXG010000025.1:3951-11180 GCA_964543305.1 uncultured Ruminococcus sp. | reverse complement strand
GTATGGCGGCGACGGTGGGCATAGGAATAAGCCCTGCATAGGGCATAAGAAACATCAGCACTAAAAAGAGCACTGCGGCGTGCACCATACCTGCAACGGGTGTTCTGCCGCCGTTTTTAATGTTTGCGGCGGTTCGCGCGATGGCGCCTGTGGCGGGTATTCCGCCAAAGAGCACCGATGCGATATTACCCACACCCTGAGCCATAAGCTCTGCATTGGAATTATGCTTTGAGTTTATCATACCGTCTGCCACAACGCACGAAAGCAAGGATTCTATTGCCGCCAGAATTGCTATCGTGAAAGCATCGGGCAATAATGCGACTATGTTTTTAATGCTGAAATCAATGCCCGCAAGGTTGATTTTTGGTAGCCCCGATGGAATTTCATACAATTCACCTATCGTATAAACACCGCCGTTTAAAAGAGGAATAACGCCCACCAGAACGGCGCCCACTATTACCGCAATAAGCGAAGGCGGCACACGCTTTTCGATTTTGGGATAAAAAATCAGTATGGCAAGACTTATCGCGCCCACCAGCAGCGACTGCCAGCTGAAGCTGCCTATAAACTCGATGTTTGCTTCTACCTTTTCTATTGTTTCAATCGGCTTTATGCCCTCGCCGTATGTAATGCCTAAAAAGTCCTTTATCTGGCCTAAAAATATAGTAACTGCGATACCTGAGGTAAAGCCCGTGGTGATGGTGTGTGGAATAAATTTTATAAGTGAGCCGAGCTTTAGAGCGCCCATAACAAGAAGCATAATTCCCGCCATAACGGTGGCAATAAAAAGCCCTTGCATACCCGACTTTGCCACAACACCCGCAACCACCGTTGCAAAGGCGGCGGTAGGACCTGCTATCTGCACACGGCTGCCGCCAAGAAGCGACACAAAAAAGCCCGCGGCAATAGCGGTGTAAATTCCGCAAGCGGGCTCCACACCTGAAGCAAGTGCGAGCGCGATAGAAAGCGGAAGCGCGATAATTGCCACTATAACACCCGCAATTATATCATTTAAAAACTGTTGCTTTGTATAGCCTTTAAGCGCTGAAAACAACTTTGGCTGAAGATAAAAGCTACTCAAATTAACCCCTCTTTTTTCTATTTTTTAGGCATCCTTTTTCGCCGTATCGATACTGCCGCCGAACACTACAAAGCGGTCAAACAGATACTCTGTAACAAAATTTATCAGCATTGTGATTACCAGCACCAGATATTCGTTCCAACCAACACTCTCACCTGTGAGAACTGCGGTCCACCAGGTTGAAAGCGGCGTGAATACAAGATAAAAGGCCAGTACCTTTAACATAGCTATAGGAATATTATTTGCGGAATGAAAGGTGAATTTGCGATTTAGTGTGAAGTTCCACAAAACCGACAATATAAGCGACACCAGATAAGAAACCCAATATGTAAAGCTCATCAGCTCATTCATAAGCGTGAAACTTACCACCTGAATAACACCAGCGCTTATTGAAAATAATATGAACTTCACGGTGCGAAGTATTTCTTTTTTTGCTTCTGTCATAACCAACCCCCATTTTTCTTTTTTGAAGTATAACATAAATGGAAAACTAAATCAAGCAAAGGAAAACGGATACCTATAGGGTATCCGTCTTATAAGCTTACTCTTTTAACGCTTCTATCGCCTTAACGGCGGCATCGTTATCGTCTGTGATTAGGAAAATCACAAAAAGACCGTCGCTATAGGCCACCGAATTTTCCATTCTTAGGTCAAAATCGGGATCGTAAAAACTTCTGTCACTATGATTTAAGGTTTGCTTTCTGCGCTCAATAAGATCCTCAAGGGTATTTATATCCTCCGCGGTTTTGGCTTTTAAAACCACTATTTCATAGGTTTGCGTTCCTCCGCCTAAGAAAATAGCATAGTCGCTAAGTATTTCAAGCTCTTCGCATTGCTTGAACTCACCGTCAGCCCAAAGCGAAAGTGAATATGCATCAAGATTATCCTCGGACTTTAAGTAAAACTTATCAAATTTAGGTATTTCGCCAACAGTTTGTGCAGCTTCCATTATGCTTTCACAGGTAATATCCTGTGAAAATTCCTTTTTTGCGCCGCAGGCCGAAAAGCTGGGTATAATAAGCGCTGACATAAGCAATATGCAAAGTAATTTTTTCATAAATCTCTCCTTTACCGCATATTCAGATACGAAATATTCTTGGCAGTGGCAAGCTCATCAATGCTTTCTAAGATAAGCACAGCATCTATTCCCTCTTGCTCAATAATATTATAAACACTATCGCTATAATATCTAAGATCTATCATAGTTAAATCAAAATGCAGTGCCAGAAATGGTGCTATGCTATCCGCAAAGCTATCGCGAATTATAAGCAAGCGTTGCCTATCGGCGGAATTACCTGTTATATCCACCCTTGCGTGGTTTCCACCCAAAAACACAGCGTATTTATCTGTGGTGTCAAGATTTGAAAAATCATAAAGCTTAATTTGTTCGCCATCGGCAACTACGGTATAATCTAAATCGTTTTCGTATCTAAACAGTGTTATCTCATCTTTTTTTGCAAGATAAAATCCCGAGGTGCGCATAGCCGTTCCGCAAAATTCATCTGTTACGGTCTCGATGCTAAAGAACGCTTCGTCCATTGGCGTGTAGCCCAACGCTGTGCCAAGCGATTTATAGGTTAAATACGCGCCCTGCGTGGTATAGTGGTGGTCTGTTCGGTAATATGCATTGCTTTCGCACAGTATATCATAAAGCTGGGCTGAGTTAAACTTTAACTGCTCAGCGCTTTTGTTAAAATCCTCCCAAAGCTTATAATCATCTGCTTTAGGATAGCTTTCGGGTAAATACTCAGAGAAAACATCCGCAGTACGGGGCAAAGCCGCTATGGTTACCGCAATATCAGTGCTATTAGAAAACTCACTTATAATATTCAAATTTTCCTGCAAACGAATATTTTCCGCTTTGGCGCGCGGTATCAAAACATCACCGTTCACATATATAACACCGTTGTTTTCACCCTTGCCCTGCAAAAGCTCACTATAAGCCTTGCAGGCTACAAACATATCCCTAAATGGAAATTGGTCTGCAAAATATGAAGCAAGGTCGGTTGTATATTCGCCGGAAAGCACATTTTTTACAGTGATATTTGGCATTTGCATCAGCGAGCGGTTTTCCTTTTCGGAAAGCTCTTTATCAGGCAGTAATACCAGTAAAGTCGCCAATACCACTAAAACACTGCTGAAAGCTATAATATATACCTTATCAAAAAATCTTTTCATCTTTTATCTTTACTGAATTGTCAATATGTTGGCATATTTATTCTCAAGCATCACCTTTAAAAGATTGCGCTCAGAATAGAAGTAGATTACATAATCGGGATCGCCCGTATAGATCTCTGTCTCAGGGAAATTATAGTTGTTAAATGTTCCCCAGTAAATCTCACTGAAACGATCGTTAATCATATCATAGGCTACCTTGCTAAAGGAATCACGCATAATAACCGCTTTGGGGAGCCCTGCGCCGTTTGGATTGACAAAATGCGCAGAAGGCTCATTATCCGCAGTCAGGTAAAGGGCGGTGTTCCCATGATATACCTTTTTTAATGTTGATGTGGGCATTTTAAAGGAATACAGAGTGGTTAATTCCTTTATTCCGGTAACTCTGGTTACTCCATCGTCAACAGAATTTTCAAAGCCTATATTTTTTGGAAAATTGAAGAATGCATCTCCGCCGTAAAGCTCAGCCGTGTAAAAGCCCATTTCAGAAACAGTTCTCGGCTTGGCGGCAGGAAAATCCTTAGCAATATGCTGGAATAAATCATATGTTCCCCAATATGCGCCGTAGGTAGACCAATGGGAATCTGTGTATTGATATATCTGATAGCCAACCCCATCATTAGCGTGGCTCTTCATAGTTTCGAGTGGATATATCACAGTGGCTCCGCACTCAGTGGCTATATCTGAAAAAAGCTCATAAATTCTTTTGCCCGAAGCCTCTTTGTATCCATCGGGAACAGTTTCAGGATATATATCTGCCGAGGATGGGATTATATAGAAAATGGTTTTAGCATTCACATCTTTTGCCGCCGAAACTATTTTTGAAATATTAGAGCGCGCCACAGAACACATATCGCTCGTAAGCCTATCCGCCGAGAGTGAATAGCTTAAAAGCGCGCTGTAATAGTGCATACGGCTACCCTTGCCCACAACGGCATTATATTCGCCTTCGGTCATATAATTGTTGCTCATATTAGCGTAGCCTATAGTTCTCTTGGCGACATTTGAAACCTCTTTGTCCGCTTCCTTTGCCGTAACCTGCAGGGTTGTGGGGCCTGAATATTTAACCTGAGTCATAAAGTAATTTTGGCTTCCGCCCTCAAAGGGAACAACGGTAGTCTGTTGCACCTTATCACCCGAGATGGTTATATATTCCGTATCCTTTGAGCAGGAGCCGCCCACAATACAAACACCGTTTGCAACCTGAGCAGATAGTGTAACCGCGGGTGCAAGGCTCTTGTTGGAGGAGGTTTTAGTTTCAGAGCTTTTATCCGTCGAGGTTGTGGTCTGGGCTTTGCTCGAATTGTTGTTTTTGTCCGCGCTTGAATTGTTTTGCGAGGACTGACCGTTCGAATTGCTGTTAGAGCCTCCTGATAGTGTGCTTTGAGTGGTAGTATCACTGTTTTCGGCGTCCTCATATTCGGTGTAAAGCTCTTCGGTATAAACCGTATACTCAGATTCGTTATCGGTCGATGAATCAGGCATATAATAATTATAGATATACCAGCCACCTATCGTAAGCCCTGCCACAAGAGCCAAGGATGCAACCGTTATACCTATTATCAATGCCGCCTTCGCGCCCTTTGACATTTTCTTTTTTTGCGCGACTTCGGTTATTTCTTCCGTTGCCTCGTTCTCAGCGGCAGCCTCTTCGTTTATAGCCTCTTCGTTATTTACAACTTCCTCGTTTACAACTTCCTTGTTCATATTTTCATTATTATTCATAGCTTACTCCCTTAACAAAAGCGTTTAGAATCTAAAGTACAAAAACGGATTATATGATGAGTCAACCAAATATGCGGTGCAAAGCAATAGCATCATCGGCAGCACCACACAAAGGATGGCTCTGAAAATTTTGTTCCCTGAAAACCTTGAATATATTTTATGCGGCAGCGGTGTTGATGCGATACACAAAACCGCTAAAAAAGGAATTGTGCGCAATGCATCGTAAACGGCAGCTCCCGAAGCAAGGGGGAAACTGAACATTGCCGATAGGTATTCCCTTGGAGCCGCAAGGTCGCACGAAATAAATATATACCAGCCAAAAACTATAAAGAAGCAGGAATATATATGTGAAAAAACAGGCGGAATTTTTTTAAGGATTTTGCCTAAAAACGCCTTTTCTATAATCAGCAACGCGCAGAAATATACGCCCCACAAAACAAAATTCCAAGAAGCACCGTGCCAAAGTCCCGTTAAAAACCAAACAACAAAGAGATTAAAGAATGTCCTAAGTGTTCCTTTGCGGTTGCCGCCGAGCGGTATGTAGACATATTCTCTGAACCAGGTTGAAAGCGTTATATGCCATCTGCGCCAAAATTCAGTTATACTGCGCGAGATATACGGGTAATTAAAGTTTTCGGGGAAATCGAAGCCCAAGGCATAGCCAAGGCCTATCGCCATATCGGAATAGCCCGAAAAGTCAAAGTATATCTGAAAAGAATAGAATATAACTCCGCTCCATGCCGCCAAGGCATTTGGAGCTTCCGCCACGGTTGACACCATCTGCTCGTACATAGCACCTGCCGTATTGGCAAGCAGCACCTTTTTGGCAAGACCGCAAATAAATCTCGTAACACCGCGAGCCGCGCGATCTAATGAGTGAGTTCTGCTGCGAAGCTCGTTATCAACATCACTGTACCGCACGATAGGTCCCGCTATAAGCTGCGGGAACATCGTAACATATGCGCCAAAGGAGAGAATATTTCGTTGAAGCTGAGCTTTTCCCAGATATATATCAAGTGTATATGACATAGTTTGGAAGGTGTAAAAGGAAATGCCCACAGGAAGTGTTATTCCAAGCGGTTTGAGCGAAGAAAATGCAGGGATAAAAGATAAATTTTTTATTATAAAATCAAAGTATTTAAAGAAAAACAACACGCTTAAGTTTATGACAACGCTTGCTATCATCGCAAGTCTAGCCTTTTTAGGCGCACTCTCGCGGTGCACCGCCACTAAATATCCGCACACATAATCAACAATTATGGAAAAGAACATTATAAAAATATATATCGGCTCACTCCAGCCATAAAAGATAAGGCTGAGAACTAAGAGCGCAAAATTTCTAAGAGTAAGATATCTTGCTGGTATAACAAAATAAATAAGCAAAGAAGCAGGCAGATATAAATATAAAAATTCTAAAGATGAAAATACCATATCTCTCCCCCTTTCCAAACCATTAACAGAAGCTAAAGCTTTTTATGAATTTAGCAAATTTATCCTACCATAATTTTACAAATAAAACAATTAAAATCGCGGTAACAAATGGTTACAGTTTGTTAATTTTTTTGACATTTAGTAAATGTCAATTCTACAAACATTATAGCATATAATATCCTTGATGACAAGCACTAAATGTCAAATTTGGGAGAAATTTATGTTTATAAATAAATCAGAAGACGGTGCCAACAATATCTGCGGAAAAAATATAGCTATATATCGTAAAAGACTTAACATTTCACAAAGGCAGCTGGCAGACCAACTGCAGCTTATAGGATTAGATGTTGATAAAAATGCTATTCAGCGAATTGAATGCGGCAAAAGATTTGTTACCGATATAGAAATAGTCGCATTCGCAAAGGTGTTTAATGTTGAGCTATCAGAGCTACTGAAATAACCATAAAACGCCAAAACGAGCTGAATTACCCAAGCGTTCTAAAGGATGCTTTGGTAGTTTTCATCTCTATTATTTCATCTTATTAAATATTTCTATCCAAAGTCTTTTTTAAATTTCGTAGCTGCAGACTGATTACTATACCCATAATGCAGCAAAACCTAAGACATCAAGGCTCTCTCAGTGTCATTATAATCCCATTGTAAGTACGGACTATCTACCGCCAATAAAATTACAAAAATCAAGACTATTGTAAGAATTAACAATAAGTCAGGACCTCCGGCTAAGTGCAATAGTAAAATAAAGGTAGACACATGGAAAACCACCATGTATCTACCTTTTTCTTATGCTAAAATATAA
>CAZIXG010000025.1:0-3851 GCA_964543305.1 uncultured Ruminococcus sp. | reverse complement strand
TACCCGGTCACCCTTCACACTGACCAAGGTAGTGTCTACTCATCCGCAGGCTTTTACCAAGCCCACAAAGATTATACTAATATTAAGCGCTCTATGTCAAGAGCCGGAACTCCAACAGACAATCCAATTATTGAATCATTAAACGGTTGGATAAAAGAAGAATTGAGGATAGATTTTAATTTGAAAGCCGCCGAGGGTATACCCTCGTTTATTGAAAAGTATGTTCATTACTTCAATAACGAAAGATTGTCATACAAACTTAATTACAAAACCCCTGTTCAATATAGAATCGAACAAGGGTTTGAGTAATTGTGGTTTTTACTGTCTACTTTTACTTGACAAGTTCACTAAGCAGGTGGTTTTCTTGATACAAGAAAACCCCGTTGTGCTTTAACACAACGGGGTTTATTTTATATTTCGGTCTGCTCTGATTTTTTCTGCAACCAATTCTTAATAAAGAACGCTATCGCTTTTTCAATGAGATTTATAATTAGTATCATAAGTGATACTAATGCGGTGCCTTCGATGAAGGACTGCGATTCAAGCTGAGGAATCATAAGAGATAGCGGGGTTGTGCGGAAGGTTACAAGGAACGAAACCGCAGAAATGGTTATCATAGCGTTTACGAAATAGTAGCTATACATTTCCACTATTGTGGGAAGTGTGCTCGGCACATAAACCGATGTGAGCATTCGCATTTTGCTGATACCAAGCGATTTTGCCACATCCTCGAGGTTGGGGTTGAACTTGGTAAGCGAATTATATGCCAGCAGATATGGAGAGGAGAAAAAGTGCACAATGTTCACAAGCACCAATATGTAAAGCGTTGAATAAATTGGAACATTCTTAAATGTGAGCACAAAGGAAAGACCTAAAACCACGCCCGGGATGGCGAGAGAAAGCATACTCACAAAGTGCAGGAACTGATTTGAAAGCTTTTTGCCCGAGCGCGCCGTAATAAAAGCGGAAAAATAAGAAAGAACCGTTCCAAGCAGTGCGGTGAGAAGCGCCATAGCCAGCGAGTTTACAAGATACATTCCTATACCGTTTGACATCAGTTTTTTAACATTATCAAAGGTGAAGGACATATCTATAGGATACTGCTTAACGAAGCTTAGGCAGATAAATGCGATTATGGGCAGGCAAAGCAGGAAAAGTGCTATGCCAAAAAGCACATAAACCGCGATATCACGGCGCCGGTTTTCCTCTATCATATAAGGCTTTGTAACCGTGCTTGTGCTGCTCGAGCTGCCGCTCTTTTTAAGGTCTATAAGGAAGGCGATTACTGCCGGCAGTAAAAGCACCACGCCCACAACTGCGCCGCCCGAAAAGTTCATCATACCGATAACCTCGCGGTACATATAAACGGGCAAGGTCATAGCCGTGCCGCCTGTGGTGAGCGGAACACCGTAATCGGTGAACACCATTGTGAACACCGAAAGCACCGCCGAAACGGTGGTCTGCTTCATAGAGGGCATTGTGATTTTAAGAAACTGCTTGCCCTTGGAAACGCCAAGCACGCTTGCCGCCTCATAGATGGTGAAATCCTCATATCTAAAGGAATCATAGAAAAGCAGAAAGGCTACAGGGAAGGAATATAAAACCGAGCCCATTATTATGCCTGGGTAGCCATAAAGGCCTATATTTATTCCCAAAAGATTTGTGATAATACCATTATCGCCGAAAAGCAGCACAAGTCCCATACCGTGGGAAATACTCGGTATCAGCATAGGCACCGTGAAAAGCACCACCCACGCCGCTTTAAACTTAATGTTGCTGCGGTTTATTGCAAACGCGAGCAAAAAGGCAAGCACTACCGAAATTGCCGTTGCGATAAGGGTGGTTATAAGCGAATTTTTAAGCATCGGCAAAAATTGAGCCGAGGAGAAAATCTCACCTATATGCTCGCCCCTTATTGTGCTGAAAAGCTTGAGTATCGGCAGAATAACCGTAACCGAAAGATAGGCAACAAGAAGGTATTTAAGTGAGAAAAATGATCTGTTTTTCATCTTTAAGCCCTACCTGTATATCCTAATAAATCATTATATTTCTTATCAAGCTGATCAACAACAAATTCCTTAACATATTGGTTTGCAGGGTTTTTATAAATGTTTATAGGTGTATCCATCTGCTCGATAACACCCTCATTCATAACCATTATTCTGTCACTTAAGAAAAACGCTTCCTCTTGGTCGTGGGTGATAAAAAGCATAGTAACATTAAACTTTTTCTGCAAGGATTTAAGCTCAGCCTTCATTATCTCGCGGTTGGCAACGTCAAGCGCGGAAATTGGCTCATCAAGCAGAATAACATCGGGGTTAGTGGCAAGAGTTCTTGCGATAGCCACACGCTGCTGCTGACCGCCCGAAAGCTGGTTGGGGCGCTTGCTTATCTGGTCGGTAAGACCAACCTGCTCAATTGTTTTAAGGGCGATTTCGCGCGCATTCGCCTTTGTTTCCTTACGCAGTGTGAGCGCATATTCAACATTTTGGAGCACTGTCATATTGGGGAAAAGTGCATAGTTTTGGAAAACTATACCCATTCCGCGTTCAAAGCTGCTTAAATTTGAAATATCCTGACCGCCCTTTATAATCTCGCCGCTATCGGCCTTATCAAGACCGATAAGTATACGAAGAAGTGTGGTCTTTCCGCAACCCGAGGGGCCCAAAATTGAAAGAAACTCGCCTTCCAACAAATCGAAGGATAAATCACGAAGAACCTGCTTGCCGTCAAAAGACTTACATATATTTTTTATTGAAAGCTTTGTGTTTAATATTTCCATATACCTAACAACCTTTCCTTTTCCTTATCATCCTGAATGCCCTTCATATCGGCATACACAATATCCTGCGGATAATTTTCAACGGTGTTTACCTGATCTTCATAAATGGCCTCAGGTGAGAAGTTTTCCTTATCATATATAAGGAAGTCGTTGATTATAAAATCGAAAACCTCTTTAACGCTTTCCTTTTCATCGTGCCCCTTAATCATTGCGGTACCCGTTAACGAATAGGGTGAGCCGCTTTCGGGGAATATGATTTCAAGGGGCTGACCATCGTTTATCTCGTTTACCGCCTGAAAGGTGAGCGCAAGACCGATGGCGACCTCGCCCTGCTTTAACATCTTTATAGGGCCTGAGCCTGATTCGGTGAACTGCTTTAAATTCTTATGTAGCTCGTCCACATATTTAAGGGTGGCTTCCTCGCCCATAATATTTACCCAGTTTTTATAAAAGAAGTAGCCTGTTCCGCTCGACTTAGGGTCGGGCATTGCAACAAGCCCCTTATATTCGGGCTTTAACAAATCCTCATAGCTTGCAGGGGCTTCCAATCCGTGCTTTTCAAGAATTTCGCGGTTCACTATAATCGCGCCCGCCTGACGCTCCCATGTTGCCCAGCGGTTTCCGTTATCGGCAGGGGTTAGCCCCTCGCTGTAGTTTATCGTGCTGATTCCGCTCATATCGGCAAGGCTATCGGATATTTTGTTCATATATCCCGTTTCAAGGCCCACAAGAATATCAATTTCGGTATTCTCGCCCTCGGCAAAAACCTTTGCCGCCGCCTTTCCCGTTGACATATACATTACAATAATATTTTTATCGGGGAATTTTTCATTGAGCTGCTCTTGCAAAGCATCATTTCTAAACTGCTCACTCGAGGCGCATATAACAATGCTTTCCTTGTTACCGTAATCAGCGAAAACGGTGAACGCCAGAGTAATAATCAACAGTATTATAACTATCTTCTTCATAAATCCACCTTAAACATCATAAGTTTTATCTATTGCCTTAAGCTCCTTGAAGGTGTCAATCTCAATAATATCACTTTCTTGGCACTCGCGAATCTCCACCG
>CAZIXG010000024.1:0-11379 GCA_964543305.1 uncultured Ruminococcus sp. | reverse complement strand
AGTGTATTGATGAATTGCGTCAGCTCATACTTTATCTGGAGTCGCAACCAAAGGCGATAAAGAGAGCAATTCTTTCGAATTGCTCTCTTTTTTAATAAATATATGCGCTGCTGCCGAGGGGATGCTTTTATCGGGCAGTGTTTTTTCTGCGTCTGGCAACAATGAAAACAATGATTAAAATCAACACAAAAGCGAGTGCTAATGGGCAATATTTAAGAATGGTGTTTTTGAAAGAGTTTGAATTATCATCGATTTTATCTGTTTCAATTGCTTCTTCGTCGGATTCGGTTTCTTGGGAATTGCTTTCTTCTAAGGACTCCGTTTCATCATCACTGTCCTCTTCATTGTCGGTCACAAAAAGCTCCTCGCGGTCATCCTCGTCGATAGCGCCATCGTCCCTCACAGGCGGGAGATTTTTAAAGTCCTCTAAATTCTCCGCCTTATCCTGGCTTACCTTAGAATCCTCGGTGTTATCGATATCCTCTTGCTCTGCTTCCTCAAGCTCAAAGAGCATAACATCGGTAACAGAGTCGCAATTTTTGCAGTGGCGCGACATCTCACCCGCGATTTCCTTAGTTGCCTCGCGGTCAACGGTCCATTCTTCTTCAAAATCGTGACCGTTGGGGTCAATGAACTGATTTTCAATATGCCCGCATCTTGGACAGTTGCGGCTGCGAAGCCCCTCCCTTGTGCAGGTGGGCTCAACATCCACAGTCCAGTCACCAAAAATATGCGGTGAGTTACTGCAGGTGGCACCAACCTCAATTGAGCCTGCCCGAACGGCAGGAGTAACTGCTATCTCGCCGCGCTTTGAAAAGCAGCCGTGTAGATTTGGGCCGTAGTAATCATAGTTATTATTAACAATTCTTATTTTGTGCTTTTGGGGTGAGGCGGTATCGTTTACGGTAAAATTAATTGTAACAATAGTTCCGTTTGAGGAAACATCACCGCTTTCGCAGCTTACAAAGTGAATAAGGCCGAGTTCGGCATCGTTAGTAATCGATGGGCCGCTTATATAGCCTTCGGCGTAGCCTGCGAAGGTGAAGGCATCCGCATCATATTTAATACCGAACGCCATCGCCATAATGCCTGTGTTTCCTGAAATATCAACATTTATCGCAACGCTATCCCCCGGCACCGCTGATTTTTGGGATACGGTGATAACAGGAGCGGTATCCGCCGAAACCATAGGGGCGCAAGCAAGGGTAAGGCAGAAAACTAAAATCGCGCTTAAAATAACACTAATTTTTCTCATAAAAGCACCTCGCTTTTAATATACCATTTGGAATAAGAAAAGTCAAATAAAATACCCATTTTGCGGAAATGATAAGTGTGGTGATATAATGGAAATTTTAAAAACAGTATTATTAGGAATGGCCTCGCTTTTGGCACTTTTTATACTAACAAAAATAATGGGAAATAAACAGATGTCCCAGCTTACTATGTTTGACTATATAATAGGAATAACCATCGGCTCTATTGCGGCAGAAATGGCAACCGAGCACGAAAACTCACTTCATGCGCTTATTGCAATGGCGGTTTATGCGCTCACATCTGTGATAATTTCATATGCAACTACAAAGTGGGTTGCCTGCCGCAGGGTGATATTCGGCAAGAGCGTTATCATTATGAACGGCGGCGTGCTTTATCGCAAAAATATGAAGAAAACGCACCTTGACCTCAATGAATTTTTAACCCAGTGCCGAAGTCAGGGGTATTTTGATTTAAGTGATATCGATATGGCAGTGTTAGAGCCTAACGGAAAGCTGAGCATTATGCCTTTTTCTGAAAAGCGCCCCGTTACCGCCGAGGACCTTAAAATATTACCGAGCATCGATTCTGTATGCTTTAATGTTATAATGGATGGCGATATAATGCATAAAAATTTAAAAGCGGCAGGTCGTGATGAGCGGTGGCTTAAAGCAGAATTAAAGCTTCAAAACAAAACTGATATAAAGGATATATTTTTAGCTACCGTTGACCGAAAGGGGAGCCTCAAAATTTTCGAAAGCGCTGATAAAAAGGCTAAAAACGATATTTTTGAATAAAAAAGCACAACTTCTCACCCTATAACATTTGTTCAACTTGCCTATGACAAAAGTTTGCTCGAAATGTTATAATAATATAGCAATGAAAGGCAGGGGAGAAAAATGTTCAAAGCAGGCGACACAGTGGTTTATAGCTCGCAGGGTGTATGCCGAATTAATGAAATCGTTACAAAGCAGGTTGGAAAAACTTCTGCAGAATATTATCTTTTGACTCCTGTTTATCAGGAAAACACCACTATTTTTGTGCCTGTGGACAATGAAAAGCTCACCTGCAAAATGCGAAGTGTTTTATCACGCGGAGAGATAGATGAGCTTATCCTTGCTATGCGTGAGTGTGATATTGACTGGATAAAGGATGATATTGCCCGCAGAAGGCAGTATACCGAGGTTTTATCCTCGGGAGACCGCTTGAAAATCGCGGCGCTTATAAAAACCCTTTACCTCGAGCAGCGCCGCCGCAAGGAGGCGGGAAAGAAGCTGCATATTGCAGATGAGCAACTGCTAAAAAAGGCGCAAACACTGCTTCATAATGAGCTGGCTCTTGCACTTCAAATCGAGCCCGAGCAGGTGGTTTCTTTTATCAAGGAGCAGATGAACGCTTCAAATTCGTAGATAATGAGCGGTATTTATGTAGCTTTTCTGCATAAAATACCGCTTTTTTCTTGACAATGCGATATAAAAAGAGTAATATATATATTAAATTATTAGAGAGGAGCGGCTATAAGTGTTTAAAAAGAAGTATTTTGGATTTTATTACTTTACCTTGGACTGCCTGACCTCTTTTAATAAAGCAGCATAATTTTCTGCTACATTAAATAGGAAACAGACAGTCCGCAACCGTTTGTGCTATAAAAAGGCACTAACTGTTTGCGGATTTTTTATTGGAGTGAAGCTTATGAATAATGAAATGATGATGCTTGGTAAAAAGCCCTCCGTTATAAGGGAGATATTTGAATATTCTAACCGCAGAAAGGCTCAAATCGGTGCTGAAAATGTGTTCGATTTCAGCCTCGGCAACCCAAGCATTCCAGCCCCTAAGGCAGTGGATGAGGCGATATGCCGTCTGGTGAGCGAGGGTAACAGCGTTGCCCTTCACGGCTACACCTCTGCGACGGGTGATATGGCGGTTAGAAGTAAAATTGCAGAAAACATAAAGAGCCGCTTTGGCGCAGATGCCGAGGCTCAAAATATCTATATGACCTGCGGCGCCGCCGCATCCCTAACCGTTTCTTTAAAGGCGGTATGCAATAAGGGTGATGAGGTTATCCTGCTCGCGCCCTACTTCCCCGAATATGATGTATTTGTTGGCAACGCGGGCGCGGTGCCTGTGCCCGTTTGCGGCAAGGGCGATAACTTCGACCTTGATTTTGATGCTTTGCAAAAGGTGATAAATAAAAACACCGCCGCAATAATTATAAACTCCCCCAATAACCCCACAGGCGGCGTTATCCCGACAGAGCAGATTAAGGCGTTAAGCGAGCTGCTTAATGAAAAGTCTAAGGAATACGGCAAAGCCATTTATATAATCGCAGATGAGCCCTATCGTGAGCTTACCTATGGCGCCGAGGTACCGTATATACCAAACTACTATGATAACACCATCGTTTGCTATTCTTATAGTAAGTCGCTATCCCTCCCAGGTGAGCGAATAGGCTATATATTCGTGTCACCTAAGTGTGAGGGTGCCGCCGATATTTTTGCCGCCGTTTGCGGAGCAGGCAGAAGCTTGGGATTTGTTTGCGCGCCAAGCCTTATGCAGCGCGTGGCAGCTGAGTGCGACGGTATGACCGCCAATATCAGTGAGTATGATAAGAACCGCCGCCTGCTTTATGATAGCTTAACCGAGATGGGCTATACCGCAGTTCAGCCTAAGGGTGCGTTTTATCTGTTTGTAAAGTCCCTCGAAGAGGATGCAAACGCTTTTTGCGAAAGAGCTAAAAAGCACGAGCTGCTGCTTGTTCCAAGCGATAGCTTTGGTGCTAAGGGATATGTTCGTATTTCCTATTGTGTGGCATATGAAACCATCAAAAATGCACTTCCCGCATTTAAAAAGCTATACGATGAGTATGAGGTAAAATAAATGACAGAACTTGAAAAAGCAAGACAGATAATAAATCAGGTTGATGAGAAGATGGCAGAGCTTTTCGAGCGCCGTATGGATGCGGCTCGTATGGTGGCTCACTATAAAAAGGAGCACGGTCTTCCTATAGATGACCTCACCCGTGAGGAGCAGTTGATTGCCCGCAACTGTGCGCTTATAAAGGATGAGGATTATCGTTCTTATTATGTGAATTTTCTCAGAGACACAATAGATATTTCAAAGTCTCTTCAGCACCGCGAGCTTGATGGTATGCGCGTGGCATATAGCGGTGTTGAGGGCGCGTTTGCCAACATCGTAGCTGAGCGTATATTCCCCGATGCCAACTGTGTAGGCTATACCGATTTTAAGGCGGCTTATAATTCTGTGGCAAACGGCGAGTGCGACTGTGTGCTGCTGCCCATAGAAAATAGCTTCAACGGAGATGTGGGAAAGGTTATGGACCTCGCCTTCTTTGGTTCACTCTTTGTAAACGGCATATATGAAGCCGATATAGTTCAGAATCTTTTGGCGGTAAAGGGCGCAACCATTGATGATATTCGCGAGGTAATAAGCCATTCGCAGGCGCTCGGTCAATGCGCTTCTTATATTGAAAGGCATGGCTTTAAGACCATAGAGGCGGTAAATACCGCCGTTGCGGCAAAAATGGTAGCCGAAATGGGCCGCCACGATATCGCCGCCATCGGCAGTGAGGAAGCGGCAGAAAAATTCGGCCTTAAAAAGCTACAAACACATATAAACGAGAGCAACACAAACACCACCCGCTTTGCGGTGTTTTCAAGAAGCCAAAAGGCTCACTCTGTAAACGATAACCACTTTATTATGCTTTTCACCGTAAACAATGCGGCAGGCTCACTCGGCCGCGCGATTTCGGTTATCGGTGAGCACGGCTTTAACCTTAAGGCACTCAAGAGCCGCCCCACAAAGGAGCTCGTTTGGGACTATTATTTCTATGCCGAGGGCGAGGGTGACATTCTGGGTAATGATGGAAAAGCAATGCTGGATGAGCTTAAAGAATGTTGCTCAAACCTTAAAATTCTTGGTAGCTTCGAAAAAGAAATAAAGGTGTGAATTTATGATAATACCCGTTAAAACACAAAACTCAGGATACGATATTATCTTGGAGCGCGGCGCATTAAAGCGCGCGGGGGAATATTTAAATCTTGCCAGACGCGTGCTTATTGTCACCGATAGCGGTGTGCCACGCGAGTATGCTGAGACTGTGGCAGCACAATGTGCGGAATCTATGATATGCGTTTTCCCCGAGGGTGAGCAGTCCAAAAATTTAGATACATATAAAAGTATCTTAAGTGCCCTTGTGGGCGGCGACTTCACCCGCACCGACTGCGTGGTTGCAGTGGGTGGTGGAGTAGCGGGTGATATGGCGGGCTTTGCCGCCGCCACCTTTATGCGAGGTATTGATTTTTATAATATCCCCACAACACTGCTTTCTCAGGTTGATTCATCTATAGGCGGAAAAACTGCCATCGATTTTGAAGGCTATAAAAATATTGTTGGCGCATTCTATCAGCCAAAGTGTGTGATAATTGATTCCGATACCCTTTCCACCCTGCCCGCGCGGCAGATTTCAAACGGCGCGGCAGAGGCGGTAAAAATGGCGCTTACCCATGATAGCGAGCTTTTCGAGCTTTTTGAAAGTGGCAAGGCACTGGGGAATATAGACACTGTGATAGAGCGCTCGCTTAAAATCAAGCGAAGCGTGGTTGAGACTGATGAAAAGGAAGCGGGACTTCGAAAGGTGCTTAATTTCGGGCACACAGTAGGCCACGCGATAGAAAGCAACACGCCTTCTTTATATCACGGCGAGTGTGTGGCGCTAGGTATGCTGCCGATGTGCTCGGATGAGGTGAAGTGTCGGCTTATAAAGGTTTTAGAAACTCTTAACCTCCCCACTACAGTTGATGCCGACTGTGATAAAATAATTGAAACTATGCGCCACGATAAAAAGATGGCGGGGAAAAGCATTTCCTATATAACCGTGCCGGAAGTGGGCAGCTTTAAAATGGAAAAATCCGATTTTAATACATTTGCGCAGAAGATAAAGGCGGTGTATAAAAAATGAAAAACACATTAGGTAATGTGCTGAGTGTCACTCTCTTCGGCGAAAGCCACGGGGAGGCTATCGGCGCTGTTATAGACGGTATTGCCGCGGGTATCCCCGTGAATGAGGAATTTATATGCTCTCAGCTTTCCCGCCGCCGCCCGCAGGGCAGTATATCAACCCCTCGCCGCGAGGCAGATGAGTTAAAGATTTTAAGCGGTGTTTTTGGGGGTAAGACCACAGGCACACCTGTGTGCATAGTGATACAAAACAGTGATACCCATTCCACCGATTACGGCGAGATGAAAAATAAAATGCGCCCATCCCACGCGGATTTTACCGCCCAGATTAAATATGGCGGTAATCAGGACTTCCGCGGTGGTGGTCACTTCAGTGGCAGAATAACAGCGGCGCTTGTGGCAGCAGGCGCACTTGTTATCCCCGCACTTAATAAAAAGGGCATCTATATCGGCACCCATATTAAAAATATAGCGGGCGTTGAGGATGCAAGCTTTCAAAGCGTTGACGATGTAAAATCGGTTTCAGACAAGGCATTCGCCGTTTTAAATGGGGATGTTAAGTCCAAAATGACCGATAAAATAAACGAGGCGCGCGAAGGTGGCAACTCGGTAGGCGGTATACTTGAAACCGCGGTTTACGGAATGCCCGCGGGTATTGGCGAGCCTTGGTTTGATACTTTAGAGGGCGCACTTTCCCACGCGCTTTTCTCCATCCCTGCAGTAAAGGGTGTGGAGTTCGGGTTAGGCTTCGGCTTTGCTGATGCCACAGGCGCCGATGCTAACGATCAAATGAAGATAGAAAACGGAAGGGTTGTTACCCTAACTAATAATAACGGCGGAATTTTAGGCGGCATTTCAAATGGTATGCCTATTGTATTCCGCACCGCAATAAAGCCCACCCCCACAATTGGTATGGAACAAAACACTGTGGACATTTCCACTATGAGTGACACCACTCTTTTAGCCCGCGGCAGGCATGATCCCTGCATCGTTCACCGCGCCGCAGTTGTGGCGGATAGCGTAACAGCACTTGTTCTTGCCGATATGCTATCTCTTAAGTACGGCACAGATTGGTTGGGTGAATAATGCAGTACGGTTGTATAGGCGAAAAGCTAACCCACAGCTTTTCGCGTGATATCCATTCCCGCCTTTTTGATTACGATTATGAGCTTTGCGAAATCCCAAAAGGTGAGCTCCGGGCTTTTATGCTTAAAAAGGATTTCAAGGCGATAAATGTAACCATACCATATAAGCAGGATGTTATCCCGTTTTTGGATTTTATAAGCGATACCGCAAAGGCGATAGGCGCCGTAAACACCATTGTAAACCGCGATGGCAAGCTTTATGGCTATAACACCGATTTCGCGGGTATGACCGCGCTTATAGAAAAGCAGGGAATTGAAATTAAGAGCAAAAAGGTGCTGATTCTCGGAAGCGGTGGCACCAGCAAAACCGCCCTTGCGGTGGCAGAGAGCTTGGGCGCGCGCGAGGTCTACCGCGTTTCCCGCACTCTGAGGGATGGGTGCATCACCTATGCACAGGCAAAAAGCACTCATAGTGATGCAGAAATTATAATCAACACAACCCCTTGCGGAATGTATCCTAATATCATAGGCGAGCCAATAAATATCGATGATTACCCCCGCCTTGAGGGTGTGGTGGATGCGATATATAACCCGCTTTGCTCAAACCTTGTTGTAAAGGCAACCGCTAAGGGCATAAACGCCACAGGCGGACTTTATATGCTGGTGGCACAAGGCGTTTTTGCGGCAGAGCACTTTTTGGATACAAGGATAGAAAAGAGTGAAATTGACCGCGTATTCAGCGAGATAGTAGCTGAAAAGCAAAATATAGTGCTCACAGGTATGCCCTCAAGCGGCAAGACCACCATAGGAAAAATGCTCGCACAAGAGCTTCAAATGGAGTTTGTTGATACCGACTGTGAAATAGTAAAGCGCGAGGGCGCAGAAATTTCCAAAATATTCGAACTCGTTGGCGAGAGCGGCTTTCGCAATATAGAAGCCGCTGTTATAGCCGAAATTTCTGCTCGGGGGCACTGTGTGATTTCAACGGGCGGCGGCGCTGTTTTAAGGCAGGAAAATATTGTGGCTCTTAGCGGCAACGGAAGAATATACTTTATCGACCGCCCGCTTGAAGCTTTAACTGCAACCGATGACCGCCCGCTTTCCTCTAACATAGATGACCTAAAAAAGCGATACCACGAGCGTTATCAAATCTACCGCTCCACGGCGCATAAAATTATCAAGAACAATACCACCGCTAAATCGGCGGCAGATAAAATAAAGGAAGACTTTATAAAATGAAAATTCTTGTAGTAAATGGCCCTAATCTAAATATGCTCGGCATCCGTGAGCCTTCGGTTTACGGCAGTGAAACTTATGCCGATTTGTGTGCCTTAATCACCGATTATGCCAACAAAAAGGGCATAGAGGTAAAGCTCTTTCAGTCTAACCATGAGGGCGCAATAGTGGATGAAATTCAAAACGCCTATGGTGTGTTTGATGGCATTGTGATAAACCCCGCCGCATATACCCACACAAGCGTTGCCATTCTTGATGCGCTGAAATCAGTGAGCATCCGAGCGGTTGAGGTGCATATTTCGGATGTTTCCTCTCGCGAGGATTTCAGGCAGATAAGCTTTGTCAGAGCGGCTTGTATAAAGACCATCACAGGCCACGGCTTTAATGGATATTTAGAGGCTATTGACACACTTTTGGAGAGCGAGTAATGACTGTTACTATTGAAAAATCTGTAGCGCGGGGTAAAATATCCGCACCACCCTCCAAATCCGCCGCACACAGAGCGCTTATAGCGGCGGCGTTATCAAGCGGTTGTGAGGTTAAAAATATAGAATATTCAAGCGATATTTCCGCCACTCTCGACTGCCTTGAGTGCCTTGGCGCTAAGACTCGAAGATATGAAAAAAGTGTGGCCTTGGGTAGCCTTAATCCCTTTGCCGCACCCGACTGCGAAATGGACTGCCGAGAAAGCGGCAGCACACTGCGCTTTATGATACCCCTTTGTATGCTATCGGGCAGTAAAATTACACTTCGCGGAACAAAACGCCTTTTTTCGCGAAATCTTCAGATTTACGAGGATATTGCGGCGCAAAATGGTGTGGAGCTTTCAAAGGGCGATGATTTTGTCACCGTTAAGGGAAAGCTCAAAGCGGGGAATTATAAGGTTGCAGGCAATATTTCAAGTCAGTTTATAACGGGCTTGCTTTTTGCCTTGCCACTGCTTAAAGGCGATAGCACCCTCCAAATAACAGGAAAATTTGAAAGCGCACCTTATGTTGAGCTTACACTTAAAGCATTAAAGAATGCAGGAATAAGGATAGAAAAGAAAAGCGATACGCGTATTTTTATATCGGGAGGTCAAGAGTATAACTGCGGCAGCGTTACCGTTGAGGGCGATTATTCAAACGCCGCTTTTCTTGATGGGTTTAATATGCTCGGCGGCAGTGTTGAGGTTTGCGGTCTTGATGAAGGCAGTCTTCAAGGGGACCGCGTGTATCTTGATATGTATAAACAGCTTAAAAGCGGCATAAAGGAATTTGACCTTTCGAACTGTCCTGACTTGGCGCCCGTTATGTTTGCGCTTGCAGCAGTCTGCGGCGGCGCGCATTTCACAGGCACCGCGCGGCTTAAAATAAAGGAAAGCGACCGCGCCGAGGCTATGAAAGAAGAACTTCAAAAGTTCGGCATAAAGGTCAATGTCAATGAAAACGATGTTACCGTTTTCGGCGGAAAATTAATTAAGCCAACCGAAGTGCTTTGCGGGCATAACGACCACCGCATCGTGATGGCGCTATCCCTTTTGTGCAGTGTAACTGGTGGTAGCATAAGTGAGGCAGAGTCGGTAGCCAAAAGCTACCCCGACTTTTTCGAAAAAATAAAATCTTTGGGGATTGTGGTAAAAAATGAATCTTAGTGAAGTTAAAAGCATATTGATAATAGGTCTGGGCCTTCTTGGCGGCAGTTATGCTAAAAAGCTCACCGCCGAGGGCTTTCAGGTTAAAGCCATAACTTTAAACGAAGAAGATATTAATTATGCTGTAAGCGAGGGCTTTATTTTAGGCGGCAGCACTCAGGTTGACAAGGCGCTTATAAACGAGGCTCAGCTTATAATATTTGCGCTTTATCCGCACACCTTTATCGAGTGGATTAAGGAAAACGGCAGTCTTATTAAATCGGGCACTGTGGTTACGGATGTCACAGGTGTTAAGGGCTGCATTGTGGAGCAAATTCAGGATATGCTGCCGGCGGGCGTTGAGTTTATCGCGGCGCACCCTATGGCGGGTAAGGAAAACTGCGGCGTTAGAAATGCCGACCCCGAGATATTTAAAAAGGCAAACTACATCGTGGTGCCAACCAACCGCAACACCCCTGATGCTATCCGCCTTTGCTGTGACCTAGGTCGCACGCTCGGCTTTGCCGATATTTCGAGCCTTACAGTTCGTCAGCACGATGAAATGATAGCCTTTCTTTCTCAGCTTACTCACTGCATTGCGGTATCGCTTATGTGCGCCAACGGCGACCCCAACCTTGTTCGTTACACGGGTGACTCCTTCCGTGACCTTACAAGAATTGCCAATATAAACGATGAAATGTGGAGTGAGCTGTTTTTATCTAACCGTGAGGCACTCTTGCAAGAGATGGATGGCTATAGGCAGGTGTTCGATAGGCTCTATGAAACAATAAAAAATAACGACCGCGAGGCAATGCGCGATATGATGCGCCTTTCCTCTGCAAGAAGAAAAACATTTAACGAGGGTGAAAAACTTATATGAATATGGAATTTTTGCGAAAGCTGCCCATACCAAAGGATATAAAGGAGCAGTATCCGCTTAGTGATAAAATGCTTGAAGTAAAGCGCGAGCGCGACCGTGAAATTGCCGCAGTTTTCAGCGGTGAAAGTGATAAATTTATCCTTATAATTGGCCCTTGCTCGGCTGATAATGAGGAGGCTGTGCTCGATTATATCGGCAGACTTAAAAAGGTAGCAGATGAGGTTAGTGATAAACTTATTATCATCCCCCGTATATATACAAATAAACCCCGTACCACCGGTGAGGGCTATAAGGGTATGCTTCATCAGCCCGACCCTGACGAGACACCTGATATGCTA
>CAZIXG010000023.1:0-11492 GCA_964543305.1 uncultured Ruminococcus sp. | reverse complement strand
GCTATAAAGCTATCGTGCTTTTCAGCGGTGATGCCTGTCATCGGTTGAAACCAATGTGTATAATGTGTGGCGCCCTTTTCGATAGCCCAGTCCTTCATTGCGTTTGCCACTATATCGGCAACGCCTCTTTCCATAGCTTTACCCTCGGACATAGCCGTCTTAAGTGCTTTATATGTATCCTCAGGCAGTCTTTCCTTCATAACAGAGTCATTAAAGACATTGCTACCGAAAAGCTCGTTTATTTTATCCAATATTATCCCTCCAAAGGTTAATAGGGTTATTATAAAAGCTTTTTAAAATTTTGTCAACGGTGTGAAAACAATTCCTAAATCTCATAATTAATTAAGAAAATTAATTAAAATTTTAAAGCAGGCACATTTTTTAACTTTACCAAATAAGTAAAACCGAATCTGCGGCAGAGGAGTATGAGGTTATTCTTATGCCCCTAAGATATTTGTTTTGATTAAGCTGACTTATAACAGATGCCATATCGCCCGAATTTTTATAAAGAAACTCGGCATATTTATAGCCCTCATTGCTCTTTGCGGTTATTATATCAGCTACGGCTTTAAGGTCATCACCGAAAACATATCCCTTTTTGATAAAGTAGTTATAGCTTTCGCTGACACAGCTATAGGTTTTAAGGTTAAAGCTATCAAGTGAAGCATAATTTCTTCCTTGCTCAACTATATCCGCTAAGGTGTGCTCTAATTGTATTTGCTTTTCGGTTAAATTAAAGTATGCGTATCGGGTGTAATTATTGTTGCTTATTACTGTATCATCCCAAGTAACATCAAGATGATACCAGCCGTCACCTGGGTCTATTACATTCCACATATGGTCATAGCCCTTGGAATTTCCGTAAACCAAAGCGCAGGGTATGCCGATTTCATCGCAAAGCAACTGCATTGCTCTGGAATAGCCCTCGCAAACTGCTACTCCGTTTACCAACGCGCCGTATGCCGTGTATGCCATATTTCCTGAAGAAAATGTATAGTCGTAAACCACATTTTCACACAGATAATCGTGGAGATACACTTCTTTTTCAAAACGGCTTGAAAGCTTTGAGGCTTCAGCGGTAACCTTTTGAACTACCGCATCAAGCTGAGTCTTCATAGTGTCAAGCTGAGCTTGTGTGACAGTATAATAATCAAAGTCATCCGTAACAAAGGTTATAACACTGCCCTCTGCCGAAGAAGCATAGCCTTGCGGCATCCAAAATATTTCGGGATGGTCTGCAGAAAGCGCGCGGAAGGCAACAACTATATCGGTGTGCCTTTGCTCTGTATCGGCGGTTGCTACTCCGCCTAAAGGAATTATTTCGGTCGACCTTTTCGTAACAGCGGTAAGCAGTATGCGGTATATCTTTTGCTGCCCATTAGTAAGAGATGTATAGGTTAGAGGCTTCGAGCCCTCTGTATTAACATCTGCCTCCTCAATCTTAACCGCATCTTCTTTTTTGATGCTCTGGTCGATAACGATAGTCGTCTGTCCAACGGTGGGATTGGTAGGCGTTATGGCTTGAGCGGGTGTGGATTCTGTCTGCTCGGAAGCGGTAGCCTCTTGTGAGCTGCTTTGAGCGGTGCTTTCATATACGGAAGTCTCCTCACTTACGGTTATATTCCCTGATTCCAGCTCCTGCTCGATATATGCCTCGTATTCACTAACTATATCGTTTATATCACTGTAATTCTCGTATGCGGAGCTATCGGAGCCTAAAAGCCGTTTGCAGCCACTGCAAAGCAAAAGCGAAGCAGCAATTATAAAGCAAACAAATCTTTTCATAAAAGCACCCCCAATATCATTTTAATTCACAAAATCCACCCTGCGGCTCATATCGGCTATATAGTCGGGCCAATAGTAGCAGTCGGGAACAGTAAGGTCTGTGTCACTATTTTCAATTATATACACAAAATCCTCTTTTGAAAAGTTATTTTTTGAAATTTGCTCAAAAACGGCGAAAATCACCTGACTTTTTATATCCTCACCGTAGCTGCTGGAAAGCATATCGATAACCTGCACACCTGTGTATCTCATAAATTGACCTTCTGTTTCAAGGTTAAGACCGCCTATTCTATCGATTATTCCGCCAAGGAGGGCATAATCTGCATTTATTGTAAAATCAACACTATAACCGAAGTATTCGCTTTGCTGCTCGTTATAGCTTTCTATATTTAAAAGTCTTATCGCAGAGTCGGTGAAGCTAAGATAAACTAAAACGGCGCTATTGTCGGGCGTAGTGAACAAAACCCCTTTATCATCGGGCAGCTTTTCATAGGGCACGGTGTAGTCCTTAGCCTCGGCTTCCTGCTTGCCTTCACTCTCTAAATTTATACTAAGATATGCATAGGAGCCTCCAAAAAAAACAAGAGCACAACATAAAAAAATAAATGCACGCTTTAGCGCTGCTTTGTTAAAAAAGTTCTTTTTCATAATATCACCCAAGATATTATTGTCATAGTTTTCGTAATTAAAACTTTAACTTGAATAAATGGGTGATATAATGTATAATATCTTCTGTATATAATAAACTTTAACATATTGTTTACACTTTGTGAAAACAAGTCTGTTAAAATGGGTTGTGAAAATATTATTCTGGAGGAGTAACAATGATAGAAGTCACCGGACTTAGCAAAAGGTACGGTACATACCTTGCGGTTGAAAATGTAAGCTTTTCAATCGAAAAGGGTGAGGTTGTGGGTTTCTTGGGACCAAACGGTGCCGGTAAATCCACAATAATGAATATCCTCACCGGCTACCTTTCATTAACACAGGGTAAAGTGGAAATTGATGGATTTGACATTATGGAAAATCCTGAGCAGGTAAAGCGCCGTATAGGCTATCTGCCCGAGATACCGCCCCTTTATCTTGATATGAAGGTAAGGGAGTATCTTAACTTTATTTATGACCTTAAGAAGGTTAAATTTCCCAAAAAGCCGCATATTAATGAAATAATGCGTCTTGTTAAGGTTGACGATGTGGCTAACCGCCTTATCAAGAACCTTTCAAAAGGTTATCGCCAGCGTGTTGGCTTTGCGCAGGCTCTTATCGGAAATCCCGATGTTCTTATTTTGGACGAGCCTACAGTTGGTCTTGACCCCAAGCAGATAATTGAAATCCGCAATCTTATTGCGCGTCTTGGTAAAAACCATACAATTATCGTTTCTTCCCACATTCTTTCCGAAATTCAGGCGGTTTGTGAGCGCGTTATCATCATAAACAAGGGCGAAATTATTGCTGATGATACCGCTGAAAATCTTTCCGCAAAGCTTTCAAGCGATCACTCCTTGGTTGTTCGCGTTGCAGGTGAGGAAAATGAAATACTCTCGGCACTTAAATCGGTTAAGGGTGTAAAAAGCGTCACTTCCCTTGGTAAGAAGGAGAACGGCGCTTATGACTTTAATATTATGCCTGAGGAGGGTGTGGACATTCGCGCCGCAGTTTCTGCCCGTATTGCCGAGCGCAAGAAGCCACTGCTTTCTCTTTCAAGCAATGACCTTACACTTGAGCAGATATTCCTTCGCCTTACTAATGCCGCCGATAATACCGAGGCTCGCAGGATGTTAGGTATCGAGCAGGAAACAGAAGAGGTTTCAGAGCAACCTGAGGAATTTGTTATTGAAATTCCCGAAGAAATCAGTGAAGAGGAGGGCGAAGCATAATGTTAGCAGTATTCAAGCGTGAATTTAAGGCGTTTTTTGCAACGCCCATCGGCTTTATAATTCTCACATTTTATTATCTGTTTTTAGGTCTGTTTTTCGAAATGCTTTATGGCTATGGCGCACCTAATATCGAGCAGATAATAATGGCAATGATAAGTATAATCGTATTCACAGTTCCTGTGCTTACGATGCGACTTATGAGTGAGGACCGCCGCCAAAAGGTGGATCAGGCTTTGCTTACAGCGCCTGTGAAGCTTTCCTCAATAGTTTTAGGTAAGTTTTTTGCGGCTCTTGCAGTGTTTGCATTGGGCTTTGCTCCCACAATAATTTTTGAAATTATATTCGCAAGCTATGTATCGGTAAGTATATTCACATATATTTATGCGCTTATCGGTATCCTTTTGTTAGGTGCGGCACTTATATCCTTGGGTATGTTTGTTTCCTCCCTTACCGAAAGTGCAGTTGTGGCAGCAATTCTTACACTTGTTGTAAATATATTCCTGCTTTATATGGATAGCCTTGCATCACTCATAAATATTGAATGGGTAGCAACAGTAGCTGAAAAAATGTCCTTTATCTCAGCCGCCGAAAGCTTCAGCCAGCAGATTTTCTCTGTATCGGATGTAATTTACTTCTTAAGCATAATCGCAGCCTTCCTTTTCCTGTCTGTTCGTTCGCTTGAGAAGAGAAGATGGTCTTAAAGGAGGTAAAAGAGATGGAAAACAAAAATAATGAAACAAACGAAATAATTGAAACCTCCGTTGATACCGAAATCAAGGTAAAAGTAAAAAAAGAAAAGAAAAATCCCTTTAAAGCACTTATTGCAAAAATCAAGACCTTAAGGGGTAAGAAAATAAGAAATCAGCAGCTATGGAAGCGCGGCGGATATTCTCTTGCTATTACTGCCTTAGTGTTGGCGGCTCTTATCCTCTTTAACTGGATGGTATCAGCCCTTGCAGACCGCTTTAATCTTGAATTCGATATGTCTGCTCAGAAAACCAACTCTATAAGTGAGGAAAATATCGAATATCTTAAAAACCTTGAATATGAGGTTAGCGTTACCATATGTGGTAGCGAGGATGAATATCCCGATTATATGAGCTATTATTCCCAGAATTATTATAATGCTACGGGAAGCTCTGAATATTTTTCTCAAACCATTAAGCTTATAGAAAAGTATTCTGATTATAATGAGAACATTAAGATTCGCTATGTTGATCCGCAGAGCACCGAGTTCACCGCTATAAGTCAAGCATATTCCTCTTATGGACTTATGTACGGCGACATTATTGTAACCTGCACACGCACAGATGTTGCGAACAGTAATGAGCGCGTAAGGGTTGTAACATTCGAGGATATATATACCCTCACTGATGAGAGTGGATATGCCTCATACGGTTATGACACATATACCATTTCGGGTAACAACATTGAAACCGCGCTTACAAGCGCAATATCCTATGTTGTAAGTGCCGATAGTAAAAAAGTAGCCTTTATCACAGGACATAGCGCAGAAGATTATACAAGCGCAATGCGCGAACTGCTTGGGGCTAACAACTATGAAATAACCAATATTTCTGATGCTATTATCACAGAAGTTTCAAGTGAATATGATGCGGTTATCATTATGGCCCCTTCTATAGACTTTATGGGAACCGAGCTTGATGCGATTTCAGAATTCCTTGATAACGACGGTAAGCTTGGAAAAGGACTTATGTTCTTTGCCGATGCTACTTGCCCCGCATTGCCAAATCTTTACGATTTCCTTGAGCAGTGGGGAATTTCAGTTGGTGAGGGAATGCTTCACGAAACTGAAAGCAATAATCACATCACAGATGATCCAACAACTATGGGTATATATGCAGCGGAAGAGCCCGATGAAGAAATAAGCGGACTTCTTTCCAACTTTAATTACTGCATTTCAGGCTACAATGTTCCTATGACTACCTGCGATGTATCAGAGGCTCTTATTAAATCCTTCCCGATACTCCAAACCTTGGATAGCGTTGTTGTAGCTCCCGTAGGCGCTGATAAGAGCTGGAGCGATTACAGTGAGGATGATATGGCTTTGTATGATGGTATTATCCAGTCACGCAAGAGCACCTATGATTCCGATAATAACGAGATAATAAGCTATGTTATGGCATTTGGCAGCGTTGAGTATGTAGAGTCACAGTGGTATTCCTATAGCAATCTTTCTAATCAGGATATAACACTTGCTGTGGCTGATCGCGCTTGTCAGGTTGAAGATAGCGGAATGAAGTTCACTTCAAAAACCATCACCAGTGAAAGCTTCTATGATGAAGTAACCGAAGATGCAACAACCATAATAAAGATTATATTTGTATTTATAATACCCATAGCTATGGTTGTGCTTGGTATATATATTTACATTAGGAGAAAGAATGCCCGATGAGCGAATTTTCCGAAAACAAAGAATTAGAAACCGTTGAGGCTCAGCCCCAAGAGAACGCTGAGCCCGAGGTAAACGATGACGACGATGCTTTTAGCACCGTATTTTCCGCACCCAGTGAGCATAATGATAAAACCGTTAATAGCAATAAAAAGCGCCTTATCACTATAATTGCTTCGTTTTTAGCCGTGGCAGTTCTTGTGGGCGGCACTATTTCCATCATTAAGCTTATTCCAGAGATGGAGGATGAGGAAACCGCAAGCTCCATTTTTGAGGATATAACCGTGCTTGACCTTAACGGTGATAAGTTTGATACCCTTACTGTTAAAAATTCTCAGGGAGAGTTTAAGCTTTATACCGAACAGATTATCACAACGGTAGATAGTGATGATACCGATGAGGAGACAACGGAGAGCAGCGAGGATACTTCTTCCGATGAAACCCAAACCTCAACCGCTTGGCGGGTGGAGGGTGTTGAAACCTCAAAGCTCAGCAACACCACTGTAACCTCTATTGTATCAGCCGCAGCATCTGTTACGGCAAAGCGTGAAATCACAACAAAAAGCGCATCCGATTGCGGCTTTGATGAGCCTCAGCTTGAAATTGCAATTTCATCTACTCAGGTAGGTAACTACACAATTCTTGTGGGAGATGCCTCACCCGACGGAACAGGCACATATTTAAAGCTTGCCGATAAGGATAATATATATATTGTTGATGATAGCGCGATATCGGTGTTCGAGTTTAATTTACTCGACCTTGCCGATAAAACTGCCCTTTCTACAGTATCCTTCAGTGCTGATACCACAGGTAAGGTTGATGAAAACGGTAGGATTTTATACTTCGACGATCTCACTTTTTCAGGCAAGAATTTCCCCGAAACTGTTACAATAATAAATAACACCGATACCAGTGATTCGGGTGCCTTGATGCCTTATTTAATCACAACTCCTATCGAACGCTATGCTGATGGAGAGGCTCTTAATGATCCCTTGACAATGTTCGCATCGGAAATCTCGGTTACGGGTATTTATTCATATGATATAACCGATAAGGCAATGGCGGCTGTAGGTCTTGATAATCCTGATATAGTAGTAACCCTTACAGTTGAGGGTGAAAGCAAATGGTTTAAAATTTCCAAGGTTGATGATTCCTACTGCGCCGTAATCAGGGATGACAGTCAGATGATTTATAAGGTAACTCTGGCAAACTTCCCTGTGCTCGAATATGAGACCGAGGATTTCTATTCCTCTTGGGTAACACTTTATTCGATAAATGATTTAAGCAGTATGGATATCACCGTAGATGGCGAGGAATATAATTTTGATATCGCATCCGAGGAGGATGAGGACGGTAGCACAAGCTATACCATTCATTGCAATGATGCGCTTATAACCACCGAGTATTTCCAAACCTTCTATCAAAGCTTTGTTGCCCTTGATTGTACTAACTATACCGTAAGCGAGCTTTCTGCCGCTGCTGATTGCACTGTTATCTTTACATTCAATGATGGCAGTAAGAGCGAGCTTGAGTTCCGCAAGGCAAGCGAAACTGCTTATCAGTACCGACTTGACGGTATGGATATGGGCAAGGTTACATCGTCTGCCTATAATAAGGTGATTAAGAATTTAAGGCTGGTTGCAGAAAATAAAGAGCCATCACTTTAAGATGTAAAATGACCGTTGCCATCGGCACAGCCATATAAGGCGGTATTTCAAGCCACGCATCACGCTGTGCCGAAACTAAGTTTGCCCTGATGGGCAAGTGAAGTTGCCTTAAGTCAGCGAAGTTGCTTCGCAGTGAGGTTTGCTTCGCAAGTGTTTTAAGGGAGAATTCAACTTCACATTTGCCTGAAAGGGCAAATACTTCACTGTAATCAGTTACAACTTCACTTCTAACCGTGGGTTTGAAACTTCACAAATAAAAGATTCCACCCGAAAAAGATTTTCGATCTTCTTCGGGTGGTTTTGTTTTATAGAAATACTTCCTTATCAGGTATCAGCTTTAACAACGGTCATTTTTTTATAAAGGTTATCTCAAAATCGAGTATTCTAATTGTGCCGTCGTTAATTTCGATGGCACTTTTTTCTTCGCCGAAGCCTGTCCTTACGGTGTTTTCATAGGCTTTGCCAATGCCTACAAAGCCTATGGTAATACACAATATTAAAACACAACTGATATAAAAGCTTCTGAGATATATTTTCAGCTTCATTTTATCATCCTAAATCATTAAATAAATTCACAAGCGCGTTGGAAAGTAGCTCGGCTGAATATTTCGCCTCATCTATAGTATTGCCATCGGTGCCGATTTCTATAAGCACCGAGCCTGTAGTAAGGCTTTGATTATAGTTTTTCGACATAAAATGTATTGATCGCGCAAGGGTGGGATACATAACCTCAATTGTTTGCTGCATTTTGGTGGCAAGCTTTAAATTTTCTTTCCAGTTAGGAAAGTTTGTAACACTGCCGCTTTGCGAGCCCATAACAAGCATTATCTGAGCGGCTTTTTTGCCGTCTATTTCGGTCGTAAGCTTAACCTTGTCGGTGTCGTTTGCGGCTATCGCATCGCGATGAAGGTCTATCACAATTTTAATGCTTGGGTATTTTTCGGTGTAGCTGCATATCGTATTAGCGGCTCGACTGTAGCTTTCGTTATATGAGGGATAATCGTGAGCAGTGGTATCGTGAAGTGTATTAATTCCCGCCGCGTTAAGTCTGTCGGCAACTATTTTTCCAAGAGCCACCATATTATATTCGTTGTTGTTGGTGCGGCTTGAATCTGCATCGGTGTAATAATCGCGATTTTCCCGCAAATAGCTTTCTGTCGCGTGGGTGTGGAGAATAAGCACCTGCGGCTCGGCATTTTTCTCAATTTTATATCCTAGCTTGCCGTTTAAAAAGCTCTTTAAGTTTATATCAAGCTCGGTGTTGTTTTTTAGATATACATTGTTGTATGAGGTGTTAGCAGTATAGGGGGAAATAAACCTATCCACAATCTTGCCCTGCACAGTGCCGCTGGCGGCGGTTGCTACCGCGCTTTCGGTTTGCGCTTCGCTTTGTGCGGAGGATACCTGGCTACTGCTTGTAGCGGCATCCTCAATTTGGCTTTCGGATGTCCCGCTTGAAACAGTAAGCTCATCAGCACTTTCATTATCTATATATGAAACGGCAACGCTTTGCTTGAAAATACTGCCGTACATTCCGCAAAAGATAATAGCCGCGCATACAAGAGCCGCTGTAACATATCTCACAATCGCATAGGTGTTGCTCACAGCTTCGCCTCCCTGACATAAGTATATTTATGCGAGAGGGAAGGGCTTTTATGTTAAACTGTCGATTATTTGTTCATCTAAATCGGGTTGCAAAAATATATTTATGGCGCGTGATAAAAGTGCCGAGGACTTTTCAATAAGCAGGTCAATATCCTTGGGTGTCACCATCATACTTTCTTCAGTGTCGGGTATATGCCCGCTCACATCAATAACAGTCGGCATCCCTATGCACACAACGGGTATGTGAAGTGTTTTTTCGCTAAGCTCTTTCCGCGAGTTGTTAACGCCTGAGCCTGGGGAAATACCAGTGTCACTAAGCTGCACCGTTTTGCAAAGCCGCTTGGCACTTGCCGCGGCAAGCGCATCTATCGCTATCACCGCATCAGGTCTTGTCTTTTCCACCGCCGCTAAAATCAGGTCATAGCTTTCAATTCCCGTTTTGCCCAAAACACCTGGTATCAGGCAGGATACATTTTTAAGTCCCTGTAGCCCTAAACTGCTTTTAAGCTCACCGCTTATGTGGCGCGTAGCAAGCACCGCATCCGCCACTAAAGGCCCTAATGCATCGGGCGTTATATCGGTATTTCCAAGCCCCACCACAAGCACACTCTCTCGCCGTGCGGGCATCAAATTTTCAAGACATCCAATAATAGCCTTTGTGATATCCTCGGTGTCGGCAATAGTGTCAAGTCTCCCAAACTCCACAGTGCAGTACCGCCCGCAAGGCTTTTGAAGAACACTTGCCGCTTCACAGGTTTTAATTTCCACAGCGGATACTGTAACCTCACCCACATTTTTTTCATAGCTTTCAACGCCCAAAATTTCCTGCGGTTGCCTTGCCTTTAGCTCACTCACAAGGTCAGTTCTTAAATTCATATAAATTCACCGATACTATTTTTGCCAAAAAAATTTAATATATTAAAAAAGAGCGGTTAGGCACTGTTTTTAATCTTTAAATTCAAAAAGCTTGGCGTTATATGCAAGCACAATTTTTTTATTACCAACAACCGCTAAATAAAATTCATCGTCCGCAACCGAGTAGTTATATACATCCTTATCAAACATACAATGCATATCTGACCAGCGGTGATTTTTCTTTCTTGGAATTAAATACTCGCCGTACACACTAAAGTATAAGCGGTAGGCTCTGTTAAGCCGCAGATTAAGCCTGCTGGATTTAAAAAAATCGTAATTAAGATCAAATCTATGTTTTTCTTCGCAACTTACCAGTTTATCGGTTGTTACCGTAAATTGGTTTTTATTTATATCACACATTAACTTGAAATGCTTATATGAATAAACAAAATATTCAATTACGAATAAAACACATAATATTATCAAACCGCACATAAAATAGAACGGTATTTTATAAAACGAATTTGATGGAATGCACAGTGATGAAATTATCGCTAACACACAAAAAGCTATACCCTCAAGATAAAAGAAAGTAATTGTTTTTAAATCATCAATGCATGCGCTTTAAATATCCGATTTTATTTGCTCTCTTGTTAGAATTTCTTTTCTGCTTTTGCTTTCCATAATTTCACCTGCCACATATATTATACAGTTAGTCTATATAAAACGCAAGCGGAACAGGCGCCTGATATAAAAAACTCCCCAACCGAAGTTGGGGAGTTTAATTTGTTTTTATTACTTATTTTCCGCTTTCGTACTTTGCAACTGCCGCCTTGATTTTATCTGCGGGGTCAAGCAGCTTGCTGATGGAGTTATCGTTGTTAAGAGTATCGATAAGAAGTGCGATATACTTAGACATATTAACACTGCAGTACCACTCGCGAGAGAGCAGCTCGGGTGTTTGATAGATAAGATTTGTGGTAAAAACCTTATCGATAAGTCCGTTTTCATAGTATTCATCAAACTTCTCAAGGCCCTCAACGAACAGACCGAAGGTGGAGAACACGAAAATTCTGCCGGCACCCTTTTCCTTAAGCTTTGCAGCTATATCAAGCATTGATTCGCCGCTTGAAATCATATCATCAACAAGTATAAGGTCCTTGCCTGTGATATCGTTGCCCAAAAACTCGTGCGCTTCAATTGGGTTTCTGCCGTTTACAACCACCGAGTAATTGCGGCGCTTATAGAACATACCAAGCTCTAAGCCTAAAACTGATGAGTAGTAAATGC
>CAZIXG010000022.1:0-11789 GCA_964543305.1 uncultured Ruminococcus sp. | reverse complement strand
GTTTTCTGGAAAAGGGCGGCTATCTGCTCAAATCCCTCCTTCTTTGCTTTTGAGGCAAAGTAGGTATATTTGTTGCGAGCCTCGCTCTCGCCCGAAAAGGCTGCCATAAGGTTCTTTTCGGTCTGGGTGCCTGAATACTTGTTTTGTTTAACTGACATAAAAAGCTCTCCTTTACATAGGTTAATTTTATTATAACCAATTATTTCCTTATTATTATACATCCATTATATAAAAAACGCAAAGCCTTTTTTGTCGGTGAAAGTCGCATGAGAGGATGATATATTTATCCGCGGTGAAAACACCTTAAGCTGTGCATTACTTAAAAGGAGAAAAAATATGATTTTTGCAAAAATCAACGGACAGAGTGTCCGTATACGAAATGATGAGGTGGTATCCGATAGCGTTGAATATTTAAAGGTGAAATTTGAATACAGCGATGACTGGCAGGGATATACCAAAACGGCGGTATTCACCAATGAAGCCTTGGATAAATCGGTAGCGGTAGTGCTTGAGGAGGGCTCCTCGCTTTATATAGGAGAAAATACCTGCCTTGTTCCCTATGAGGTTATAAAGGCGCCTGAATTCAGGGTATCGGTGTTTGGCATAAAGGGTGATAGCCTTATAACTGCGAGTGCAGGCTATGTTGAGGTTGTAGAAAGCGGCTACTGTGAAGGCGATGAGCCTGCCGCTCCCAGCGAGAGCGAATACCAGCAGATAATTAATATTATGAACGATATCCGTTCTATAGCTCAGAGTGTGCGCGATGATGCCGATAACGGCGCCTTTAAGGGCGATAAGGGCGAAAAGGGCGACACAGGCAATTCGGGAGTTTATGTGGGCGCGGGAGAGATGCCCGAAGACTGTAATGTTCAGATAGATATTACAGGTGATACTGTTGATATGGATAGCCTTGCCACAAAGCAGTATGTTGATGAGGAGATAGCAGCCTTTGATTTTATAAAGGTTGTGGATAGCCTCCCCGAAGAGGGACTGGTGAACAGAATTTATTTAGTCCCCAATGCCGATGCCTCGGAAAACAATTTGTTCGATGAATATATTTGGGCGAACGGCGCGTGGGAGTTTATAACCACAAAGATAGTTGAGGTTGAGCTTGTTGATTATATCAAAAAGCAGGAGTTGGCAGACTATGTAGTAGAGAGCGGCATCTCGGGCATATGGAGCTACGAAAAATGGGCAAGCGGCAAGGCGGTTTGTTGGGGTAATACCGTTGCAACCTATAAAGATGTAAACAATTTAACAGCCACCATAGAATTTCCTTTTGAAATCTTAGGCGAAATATATGCGCAGGTAACAAAAATAAGCGGTATGGCAGCTTTTAATACCCTATATGCAACCACCTGCTACGAGTCAACAAGTACGCAAATTATCATCGCTGCCAACAATTCCGGCAGCCAGTTTAGTGCAAGTGATTCTATTGCATTGTCGGTATGCGTAACAGGCGGATGGAAGTAGAAAGGAAGGTTTAAATATGTCAGTTTTAAAAATCAGGGATGAAAACGGAAATATTATAGAAATACCCGCCTTTAAGGGCGAAAAGGGTGATGATGCCGTAATAGATATAAATTACAATCCGCAAAGCGAGAACGCGCAGAGCGGTAAAGCTGTGGCAGAGGCGGTTTCAAATATAGATTTATCGGGCTATTATACTAAAAAAGAGATTGACGATAAAATCAGTGAAATTAAAGAATTACTTGAGGGTGCTGATTTATGAGCGAAACGATAATAGTGAGTCTTCTATCACTCTTAGGAACTCTTGGCGGCACCTTTGGGGGCATATTGGTATCGAATAAGCTTACAAACTATCGCATAGAGCAGCTCGAGCTAAAGGTTGAAAAGCATAATCAGGTAATCGAGAGAGTTAACGAGCTTGAAAAGCAGGATGCGGTTGAAAAAGAGGAAATAAAGGTTATAAACCACAGGGTATCTGACCTTGAGGAATATCATAAATAAACTAAGGAGGAGATTTTTATGTTTAAATTAGCGCTAAATGCCGGTCATGGACTTTACACTGCAGGCAAGAGATGCCTTAAAGCCCTTGACGAAAACGAAACCCGAGAATGGACCTTGAACAGTCGAATTTGCAATAAAATAGAGGAAAAGCTAAAGGCTTATGAGGATTATGAGCTTATTCGCCTTGATGACACCACAGGCAATACCGATGTGGCACTTGCCACAAGGACCAAGAAGGCCAATGATTTCGATGCCGATTTTTATCTTGCTATTCACCATAACGCAGGTGTAAACGGCGGCAAGGGCGGAGGTGTTATTGCAATTACATATCTGAAGGTTGATGCGCAAACCACCGCTTGGCAAACCGAGCTTTATAATGCAGTTATCGAGCATACAGGCCTTCGCGGCAACCGTTCACAGCCGCTTCAAAAGCAAAATCTGCACGAAGTGAGAGAAAGCAAAATGCCTGCCGTTCTGCTTGAATGCGGATTTATGGATAGCGCCACCGATGTGCCCATAATCCTTAACGATTCTCACGCCGAAAAGGTGGCAGATGCTTGTGTTGAGGTTATTGCAATACGAGGCGGTCTTAAAAAGAAGGTGGCAGCCACAAAAAAGACTATCGATGAGCTTGCTCGCGAGGTAATTGCGGGCAAGTGGGGCAACGGAAGCGAGAGAAAGCAGAGGCTTACCGATGCGGGCTATTACTATTCTGCCGTTCAGGCGAGGGTGAATGAGCTTGCAAAGGATGACTCCGCTGCCTCCACACCGACAAAAAAGTCTAACGAAATAATCGCAAGCGAGGTTATAGCGGGACTTTGGGGCAACGGTGCCGAGCGCAAGCAAAGACTTAGTGATGCGGGATATAATTATCAGACTATTCAGGCAATAGTTAACAAAACCTTGAAAGGATAAATTTTATGACGAAAAAATGGCTTAAAGCAGCGGGTATCAGAGCTATAAAAACAGTGGCTCAAACCGCCGTTGCAACAATAGGCACCAGCGCTGTGCTTTCAGAGGTTAATTGGTTAGTTGTGCTGAGCACCTGCGCGCTTTCGGGAATGCTATCACTCCTCACATCCCTTGCGGGTTTACCCGAAGTTAAAAGCTAATGCACAATAAAGATCAAGCGTCTTATAAAGTGAATAGAAGGCGCTTGATTTTTTTGTCGTAGATTTTTGATTGAATTAATTGTTTTGTTGTGGTAATATAATTTCGGTGATTAAAAATGCTTTTTAAAAGAAAGGGCGGCTCGTTCGACTGGCTTATCGTGGGGCTTGGAAATCCTGGGATGCAGTATGAAAGCACCCGCCACAACGCAGGCTTTATTGCGGCGGATGCGCTTGCACGAAGCCTTAAAATGGAGTTTTCTAAAAATAAATTTGATGCAGTTTTTGGGGATACTTATATAGGGGATAGCCGCGTTATAATTGCAAAGCCGCAGACATATATGAATCTATCGGGCAAGGCGGTTGCGGCAATTTCCTCCTTTTATAAAATACCGACAGAGCATATAATAATTATGTTCGATGATATATCCCTTGATGTTGGAAAAATCCGCATTCGCCGCAAGGGAAGCGCGGGTGGTCACAATGGAATGAAGGATATAATCGAGCTTATGGGCACGCAGGATATTGCACGCATAAAGCTGGGTGTTGGCGCAAAGCCGCATCCTGATTATGACCTTAAGGATTGGGTGCTCGCAAAATTCCCAAAAGAGGACCTCGAACAATTCCACGCCTCGGCGGAAACGGCGGTAAAGGCTATCGAGGAGATAGTTACCCGCGGAATAGACTCTGCTATGAACAAATATAGCAAATAAGCATATATGAAATTTTTATTTGATATACTTAAAAACGAGCCTGATTATAAGAGGCTGCTGGGTGCCGTTGGAAGCGGTGGTCTGCCGCTTGCGGCAAGTGGATTATCGCTTGTGCACAAGGCGGCGGTTGCGGCGGCTTTAAACGCCCACACAGGCAAAAAGCTACTGCTTATCACACACGATGAGGCATCGGCGAGTATACTGCGGGATGACCTTGCTTCAATGGGGACCAAAGCACCGCTTTTGCCCTCAAGGGATTATAACCTCACCCGCGTTACAGGCTACTCAAAAGAATATGAGCAAAGAAGAGTTGATACCCTGTCAAGAGTTCTTGGCGGGGATTTCGGCGTGCTTGTGTGTTCGGTGGATTCTGCCGTTCAGTATACCCTGCCGCCGCAGATTTTGCGCGATAATATAATAACTGTGAGCACAGGCGACACAGTAGACCTTAAAGCACTTTCCGAGAAATTGGTGGTCGCGGGCTATGCGCGAAGCGAGATTACCGAGGGTATGGGGCAGTTTTCGGTGCGAGGCGGCATTATAGATATTTTTGCAACGGGTAGCGCTATGCCCGCAAGAATAGAGCTTTGGGGTGATGAGGTTGATAGCATATCCCTTTTCAACCCACACACACAGCGCAGAACACAGAATGTTGACAGCATTAAGATATTCCCCGCAAATGAGCTGCCTTACAATCCGGAGGAACTGGCGCAAAAAATAGAAGGCTACCTTGGAAAAGCAAAAAAGCTCGATTCTGTTACCGCTGAGCAGATGCGAAGGGATATTGATACACTCCGCGCGGGGCTTCACCTTTCTGCCGATTTGTATATGCCGTTTTTATATGATAGTATGGGCACGATTTTTGATTACTTTGAGGATGGGCTCATAATTGTAAGTGAATCGGGTAATATAGGCGAAAGGCTTAAAAACATAGCCGCTATCGAGGCGGAGGATACAAAGCTGCTACTCGAAAGCGGCAGTCTTTGCCCCGCTTGTTCTAAGGTGCGGCTTACGGCAACCGAGCTTCAAGCAAGACTTCAAAAAGCAGTCTATCTTGAAAACTTCCCGCGCGCTTCCTATAGGCTTAGCCTCAAGGAGCTGATATCATTTAATTTAAAGCGCTCCACTCCTTGGGGCGGAGATATAAATGTTTTAATTGAGGATATTTCTTATACCTCCCACATAAAGGGGCTTGCTGTAATTCTTGCGGGTGAGAAAAAAGCGGCGCAGGTGCTAGCCCAAGAGCTCAGGGACCGCGGAGTGGAGGCGGTGCACCTTGAAAGCACAGATACACTTCCCGAAAGTGGTGTTTTTGTGCTCTCAGGCGGACTTTCAAGTGGCTTTGAGCTACCGATGGTAAAATTTTCACTTATAACCCACCGCCATATTGCGGCAGAGGGCAAGATAATAAGAAGGCGGGATAAAAATTCCAAGCAGATAGGCTCGCTTGATGAGCTTTCTCGCGGAGATTATGTTGTTCACGCCACCCACGGTATCGGTATATTCGATGGCATAAACCGCATCACCAACGCGGGTGTTACCAAGGATTATATAAAGATAAAATATGCGGGCACAGATACACTTTATGTGCCTGTAACCCAGCTTGATTTGGTTTCGAAATATATAGGCGCCGCAACTGAAGAGGGCGCCATAAAGCTTAACCGCCTTGGCGGCAGTGAGTGGCAAAAAACACGCGCACGCGTTAAAAAAGCGGTGCGGGATATGGCAAAGCAGTTGACTGCGCTTTATGCCAAGAGAATGGCTACCAAAGGCTATGCCTTTGAGCCCGATGGCGATTTACAGCGCGGCTTTGAAAGTCGGTTCGAATATGAGGAAACCGAGGACCAGCTAAGGTGCATTGATGAGATAAAGCGCGATATGGAGCGCGAGGTGCCGATGGACCGCTTGCTTTGCGGTGATGTGGGCTTTGGCAAAACAGAGGTGGCACTGCGCGCCGCATTTAAATGTGTTAGCGAGGGCAAGCAGTGCGCATTGCTTGTGCCCACAACGATACTCGCTATGCAGCACTATAACACAGTGCTTCGCCGCTTCGGTGATATGCCCTTAGAGGTGCGGCTGCTTAACCGCTTTGTTCCCAAGCGTGAGCAGGAAAGAACTGTTGCAGGGCTAAGGTCGGGCAGTGTGGATATGGTGGTGGGCACACATCGCCTTATATCTAAGGATGTTTCCTTTAAGAATATAGGTCTTGTTATTATTGATGAGGAGCAGCGCTTTGGTGTGGCTCAGAAGGAGCGGCTTAAGGAGCTTTATCCTCAGGTGGATATTCTTACCCTTTCTGCAACACCGATACCGCGAACGCTTAATATGGCAATGAGTGGGCTTAGGGATATGTCATCAATTGATGAGGCGCCTGCCGATCGCCACCCTGTTCAGACCTATGTTTTAGAGCAAAACCGCGGGCTTTTAGTAGAGGCGATTAACCGCGAGCTTCGCCGCGGCGGTCAGGTATACTATCTGCATAACCGCGTTGAAAGCATTGTATCTGCGGCGGCGCGCCTTAAAGAGGACCTGCCGCACGCACGCATAGGTATTGCTCACGGCAAGATGAGCGAGGATGAGCTGAGTGATGTGTGGAAAAAGCTTTTAGAGCACGAAATTGATGTGCTCGTTTGCACCACGATAATCGAAACGGGTGTTGATGTGCCGAATGCCAACACCCTTATAATAGAGGATGCCGACAGAATGGGGCTATCTCAGCTGCATCAGCTGCGCGGTCGCGTTGGGCGCTCGCCCAGAAGAGCCTATGCTTATTTCTGCTTCCGCCGCGGTAGAGAGCTTAGCGAAATAGCGTCTAAGCGGCTTGAGGCTATAAGGCAGTTTACCGAGTTTGGTTCAGGCTTTAAAATTGCGATGCGTGACCTTGAAATAAGAGGAGCGGGAAGCATTTTAGGCGGTGAGCAGCACGGCAATATGGAGGCGGTAGGCTACGATATGTACCTAAAACTGCTTGCCGATGCCGTTAACGAGGAAAACGGCATCGAAACTCACGAGGAAATGTGTTGCACGGTAGACCTTAATATTTCGGCGCACATACCCGAATATTATATTGAATCGCTTTCTGCTCGCCTTGGAATTTACAAGCGAATTGCCGATATAAGAGATGATAGTGATGCAAGTGATGTTATTGATGAATTGTGCGACCGCTTTGGCGAGCCGCCGCGCGCCGTTATGGGGCTTATAGAAATAGCACTGCTTAGAAGCCGCGCCGCCGCGTGCGGAATAACCGAAATCACAGGCACGCCCATCACAACAGTGCTTCACACCGTTAAAATAGATGAAGAAACTGCGGCGAAGCTATCGGCTGAGTTCCAAGATAATTTCACTGTTTCTTTAATAGGTGAGCCGCAGTATGTTATAAGGCACAGCGGAGGGATGAAAACCGCGGATGTTGTGTCACGGCTTTCAAAGGTTTTATGATTGTTCATAATTTTGTATAGACTTTTTTAAAGTTCTAATATATAATATCTTATATATGTTTCTTTGGAGGAATAAAAATGAATACCGCAAAAAGAATTTTAGCATTAGCGCTTGTAATCTTAATGGCGCTTTCCCTTACCGCCTGTCATAAAAAAGGCGAGATAGCAGTGAAAATCAATGATTATGAATTCACTTCAGGCTACTATGCTTGTGCACTCGTTTTTGCCGATACTCATGCTCGCTCGCTTGTTGAGGAAAGCCTTGATGAGGATGAGGATACCACAGACATTGATTACTATAAGCACGAGGTAGAGGATACCGACTATGTTGAGTGGGTTGAGGAAACCGCGCTCACCAATCTTAAGGCTATTGCCGCTTATAAAGAAAATTGTGACCAGAATAAATTAGAGCTTGAAGATGAAACCGTAGAGCTGGCGCTTGCTAATGCCGAGTATCTTTGGGATACCTACGGATATTCGTTGCTTTTAGAGCCAAACGGTGTTGGCGAGCAGACCTTTATTGATTACATAACCGATTCCTATTATGCCGACCTTTATTTTGATTTCCTTTACGGTGCCGAGGGTGTTAAGGCAATTTCTGCGGATGAGCTTGCTAAAGAGCTTAGCGAAAGCTATGTTCTGGCTAATATGCTAGAGGTTGATTTCAGCACTATGACAGACTCAGAAATCGCCGAAGTCAAAGAAGAAATGAACGGCTATGAAAGCGAACTTAAGGCGGGTAGCCGCACATTCGAGGAAATATACCTTGAGTATAACGGTCTTTCTGCCGAGGACCATACCCATGAGGAGGCAGAAGAAGGCGAGCTTCAGCCGCAGGATTATCACGCAACTGTTTTGGGTGACGAGGATACCGATTATGCATCAGATTATTATGATGATGCCAAGGAAATGGAAATGGGCGAAGTAAAGCTTATCACGCTTGAAGATGAAGCAGGACTTGTGCTGCTTGTTAAAAAGGATATATCGGCAGACCCATACTATCTCGATGCCCTTGATGAAACACTTCGCAACGCTTTAAAGGGTGATGAGTTCACCGAGGATACTGCAGAATATGCCGAGAAAATGGAAACCACCGTTAAGAAATCGGCAGTAAAGCAGTTTAAGGTTAAGAAAATAGAGTATCCTGAAGCAATTCAATAATAAGACTATAAAAAATCAAAGAGGCTGTCTCACAAAAGTGAGACAGCCTCTTTAACTTTTAAAGTTATTTAATTTCTTGCTCTAAGTTTTTGAAATATTCGGTATTGAAAAATTCTGTTATTGTGATATTAAGTCCATCACATAACTTTTTGATTGTGGAAATACCTGGGTTTTTGCTTTGATTATAAAATATAGATTTTACAGTAGTGTAGGGAACGCCCGATAGGGTTGCTAACTGACAAAAATTTATATTTTTTGATAGCACAATTCCTCAAATCTTTTCTTTACCGCTTCTGTGACATTCATTTTTATCACTCCTGACAAAAACATTTTATAGTTTTTATCGGGAGTTCATAGACTATATATTATACGATATTACGATATATAGTCTCTCCTTAAGAGAGTAGATGTTATTTCTATAAATTCTCTTGCTGAACAATTTAATCCAGCAGCTTTTATTGCTTTGTTCATCTCACTTTCTAATTTTTTCTGGGCAGTTACTTTTTATATACGATTACATAATTTCAAAAGAATGTGTGCGGGTGAAGATTTTGCCGCCTTCTAATTTAATTATTCCCTCTTTTTCGGAAATCTGTTTGTCGGTATCGATATTATCCGTAATACCACACCAAGGCTCTATACAAACATAAGGAGCATTTGGCACAGTCCATATAAGCAGATAGGGAAATCCTTCAAAACACGCCTCAATTTTCTTGTCGGTGGTTTTATTTCTCAAAATCACTGAATGGGAATTAAGATTTTTAAATATCAGGCAATCATTTTCAAAAAGAGACTGCTGAAGCGCTAAAACATTGGTGTTTTCGCCGTAGCTTTTTGTGTCGCTTGTAAGCAGAGGACCTTCAAGCTGATAAGAATCAAGATTTTCAGCCTTTTCAAAAATCAGCTCGTAATTCTCGATGCCTTCTTCGCACAGGTATGCTTCGTGTGCCCCCACAGAGAAATACATATCGCTGTCAGCAAGATTGCGGATATTATATTCAACATTCACCTTTTTGCCTATGAGGGTATAGATGATTCTGAATTCATACTGAAAGGGGTAGTTATCGTTCGGGCAATTAGCGGAGCTTAGCAAGAATGTCGCAGTGGCTTCACCTTGTGACTCAAGCTCAAACCTTGATCTTCTTGCAAAGCCGTGCTTTTGCATAGTATAGGTTTTGCCTTCATAGATATATTCATCATCCTTAAGTCCGCTGCAAATTGGGAAAAGCACAGGCGAAGAGCCACTCCAGAAGGTCGGGTCTCCATACCAGATATATTCTTTCCCGTCGCATTTAAGGCTTTTAAGCTCGGCACCTATTTCGCTGAATGAAGCGGTTAAAATGCCGTTTGAAATGTTTATCATATTCTTAATCCTTTACAGAGTTTATTATCTCGCGCATCTGTGCCTCTTTCTTTTCCATATCGGCAACCAGCTTAAACTGGTTGCGGCAGCGGTCAAGGTTGTGATTTTCGCGATGTATTCTAAAATAAACATCACCGTTAAGATAGTCGGTAAGGAAACGAACGCCGCATTCAAGCGTCATAAGATATGCGCCTGTTACAAGGCTATCCTTTTCAGTGGGGGTTAGAAAGCTGTTTGCACTTTTAAGGAAGCCCTTCGAGAACACCTCGAAAAGATGAAGACTTAATTCCACCTTGCTAAGGTCGGTTTCATCCTCAACGGCAGTAGATGCGCCGAAGCGGATGCTATCACCAAAGTCGTATGCGGCGGCGCCGGGCATAATGGTGTCAAGGTCGATTACACAAACGGCCTTACCCGACTCATCATCAATAAGAATATTGTTAAGCTTGGTGTCGTTATGTGTAACACGGTAGGGTATTTCACCGCTTTCAAGCCTTGAGGTTATAGCATCTGCCTTGCATTCGCGTGCAAGAACAAAGTCGATTTCATCCTTAACAAGCTCTGCTCTACCGGCTTTGTTTTCCTCGATAGCCTTGTGCAAATCGGCAAAGCGACTTGGCGTGTTGTGGAAATTAGGAATTGTTTCGTGCAGCTTTTCTGCGGGGTACTTTGCAAGCAACTGCTGAAATTCGCCAAAGGTTTCACCGCAGGTGTAGAAATCACTGTCGTTTTCTATCTGCTGATAAGCAGTGGCGTGTTCTATGAATATGTAAACGCGCCAACAGTTACCGAAGCCATCCTCATAATAGCTTTTACCATCAAGCGTGCGGATAACGGTAAGCGTTCCGCGCTCGCCGCATATTGGGCGCAAAAATTCGGTAACGCCTATAATGTTATCCATAAGCTCATCAGGCTTTTTGAAAACATAGGTGTTTATCTTCTGAAGCAGATGTCTATACGGTCTGCCCTTTTTAGTTTTGTAGATAACACTGTATGTTGAGTTGATATGTCCCTCGCCATAGGGTTCAATGCTTACAATCTGGTCATCACTGAACTGCCTTGCCGCAAGAATAGCAATTTCTCTATCTGTCATTTTTCTTATTCCTTTATATGATTATTTTTCACTGTATATAACAGTTACATCAGGATGAAGCTGAAGAATGGATGCAGGAACCTGTGGGTCGATAGGGCCATAAAAAGACTTTTCAAGAATTTCCTTTTTGTTAGCGCCGTTGGCAACAAGGAGCACCTTTTTAGCGCCCATAATTGCGCCCATACCCATAGTGATAGCCTTTGTGGGAACATCCTCAATTTTTTCGAAGAAGCGCGCATTCGCCTCAATGGTGGAAGGGTGAAGCTCTACCGCGTGGGTTTCCTTTGTGAAAACATCAGCGGGCTCGTTAAAGCCGATGTGACCATCAAGACCGATGCCAAGAAGCTGTAGGTCGATGCCGCCGAGTGCTTCAATTCTATCGTCATAAGCCTTACCCTCTGCCGCGAGGTCCTGGGTGGTGCCGCTTGGAACAAAGGTGCGGGACTTATCGATATTTATATGGTCAAAGAGATTTGTGTTCATAAAGTAGCGGTAGCTCTGGTCGTTAGTGCCGTCAAGACCTACATACTCATCAAGGTTAACAGAGGTAACGGTTGAAAAATCAAGCTCACCTGCCTCACACTTTTTGATAAGCTGCTTATATGTACCAACGGGTGAAGAGCCTGTGGCAAGACCAAGCACACAGTCGGGCTTCATTATAACCTGAGCGGCTATGATATTGCCTGCTATTACGCTTAGCTTTTCGTAAGAATCTACCTTAATAAATTTCATAACCATAATCTCCTTTAAATAACAAATTTAGGCGTCTATCATTATATACCTATGAATTATAAAAGTCAATAAAAAACAAGCCTTGTGAAAACACAAGGCTTGTAAGTTTGCGATAATGTAATTAACGCTTTGAGAACTGGGGTGCACGACGAGCGCCCTTGAGACCGTACTTCTTTCTTTCCTTCATTCTCGGGTCACGAGTGAGGAAGC
>CAZIXG010000021.1:0-11806 GCA_964543305.1 uncultured Ruminococcus sp. | reverse complement strand
TCCCCTTGAAAAAGCAAGGGGAGCTGTCGCCGTATGGCGACTGAGGGGATTTTTAATTGCGTTTACACTCTATAAATGATATAATATAAACGCCTCCCTTTACACAAGTGAGGCAAAATAAAAAGACGGCTTGTGCCGTCTTTTTTTAGGTAACAAGTAAGAAGTAATAGTGAAGAAGTGCGGTGTGCCTTCCCCTTGAGGGAAAGCCTTTTTTAGATGTTTCTATATCAATGTCATTCTGAGCGCGGCGAAGAATCTTAATTACTCCATCTCAATATTCAGCATACACATACCCACCGCTGTGGTGGCGGCGGTTTCGGTGCGCAAAATTCTTTTACCAAGCGAAATTGTTGTGGCGCCCGCAGTAAGCGCTTTTTCTATTTCTGTGTCCTCAAATCCACCCTCGGGGCCGATGAAAATGCCGACACTTTTAACATCTTTAAGCTTCGATAGTGCCTCAACAGTAGCCGTCATACCGTCCTTGTTTTCATAGGGCACCAGAATCATATCAAGCGTCTCGGCGAATTTTAGCGCTTCGCCTAAGGAGCATACATCCATAATCTCGGGGATTATGTTACGCTTGCTTTGCTTGGCAGCACTCTCAGAAATGCTTTGCCAACGCGCCTGCTTGGAAGCGGCTTTCTTATCATCAAGCTTAACAATACAGCGCTTCATTCTCACAGGTGCTATTGCATACACGCCAAGCTCAACACATTTTTGAATAATATATTCCATTTTATCGCTTTTGGGCAGTCCTTGGAACAGATATATTTTAACGGGAAGCTCGGTATCGTTATAATCCTCCTCAATAATTTCTAATGAAATGCTATCACCCAAAAAGTCATTTATACGGCATAAATCACTCTTGCCTTCGCAGCTTATAAGGCAGGTGTCGCCGATGCTCATACGAAGAACATTTTTAATATGATTATAGTCCGCTCCGTCTATTATATAGCGCGAATCAAGTCTTTGGTCTTCGCTTGCGAAAAAATTAAACATAGCGCTTACCTCCCTTTAATAAAAGTTATTACAAATTTTATCATAAATATTGAATTTTATCAATGCCTATGTTGCGAAAAACGCCGTTGTGTGTTATATTTAGTGTAGAATTTAGTTGGAGCGTAAAAAAATGATAAGATTAGCTGCTGAAAAAGATATTCCTAAGATTTTAGATTTATTGGCGCAGGTTGATTTGGTGCATCACGGCGGTAGGCCCGATATTTTCAAAATCGGCACAAAATATTGTGCGCAAGAATTGAAAACTCTTTTAAAGGACCAAAAGCGACCTATAATTGTTGCAACGGATGAGAATGATGAAGTTATGGGCTATTGTTTTTGCATCCTTGAGCAGCATAATAATCACTCTGTTTTGACTGATATTAAGACCTTATACATCGATGATTTATGTGTGGATGAAAAATTGCGAGGCAGGCATATCGGCAAGCAGCTTTATGAGGCGGCGGTTAAGCTAGCAAAGGATAACGGCTGCTATAACCTGACGCTTAATGTGTGGAGCTGCAATCCTTCTGCTTTAAGGTTTTACGAATCCTTAGGACTTACACCGCAAAAAATCGGTATGGAAAAGCTATTGTGAGCGCAAAAAAGACGGCTTCGCCGTCTTTTTTGCGCTTAATTATATTTCTTTATAAATTTTGCATATTCCGTTGGAGTGAGAGATTCATATTTTTTAAATACGCTTGAAAAATAGTTGCTATCTGAAAAACCGCTTAAAAATGCGATTTCGGTTATGGGGTAATCGGTTGAGGCAAGCAATTTTTTTGCCTGCAAAATCTTGGCTGAAATCACATATTCCTTAAAGCCTATGCCCGATTCCTGTTTGAACATTTTTGAAAAAGAAAATGGACTTATATGAAATTTTTCTGCCATACTTTGCAGGGTTATTTCAGCGGCAGTAGGGGAGAATAAATTTTCGTTAATATAGGTTATTGCCTGTTGCACAACTGAGGGTGCACTTGTTTGTGAGGTACCGTTATCTTTAAGGGAAAGGCGATACAAAAGTTCAATAAGCTCGTGAAGCTGATATTTTAACATAGAGCCGCAATTGATTTTCTTGCTTTCATATTCCTTATGTATTTTATTGATAAGAAAATCTATCAGCATAGCATCCTTATCACTAAGGGTTATAAGACGGTTGTTAAAAAGGCTTTCTAAATCTTCGCGAAGCTCATCATCTATCATGCTGCCGTAAAATTGAAAAATTATGTATGTATCAATATCGGTGTCGGCATAAAGCGCTTTGTGAATGGTGTTTTTGTCAACAAGAATTATGCTGTTGTTAACAGGAGAAACGATCTCATCACCTATAAGATAGTCAAACGAAGCGTGGCGCACATATAAAAACTCATAATATGGGTGGGAATGACTGCTTTTTATAAAGGTTTTTTTATCTATAAATTTCTGAATATTAATCGGGCTTGATAGGTCAAGCTTCTGCATAAAAAATCCCACCCTCCGTAAACTTTAATTTTAAAATCTACATATTTGTATTATATCAAAAAAATTGTCAATGTCAATTATATATGTTATGTTTAAAATTGACAATAAACGGTAATGTTTTTAATCAAAACATCCAAAAAACATAAAATATGACCGATTTTTAAAAAAAACAAACTGCAAGAAAACAAAGATTGGGTGTAAAAAGTCAAAAATATTATGGTGTATTATATAATCGCCATATATAATGAAGATGAAGCATTATGATTTCAAGTGTAATCTCAGAAAGGATTTGAAGGGTATGTTTTCATTAAAGGGAAAGCTCGCGTTAGTTACAGGCTCAAGTCGCGGTATAGGCAGCGCTATTGCAAAAAGCCTTGCCGAAGCGGGGGCAGATATTATATTGCACTGCCGCAGCAATGTAACGGAATGCGAAAAGGTTCAGGCAGAAATTCTTAAAATGGGGGTTAAGTGTGATTATATCACCGCAGATACCTCTAAGCCTGAGGATATTGAAAAAATGTTCAATTTTGTTAAGGAGAAATACGGACATCTTGATATTCTGGTAAATAATGCCGCTGTTCTTTCAAGAACGCCGTTTTTAGAGCTCACTGTTGATGAGTGGAACTGGGTTATGGAAACAAATTCAAGGGGTTATTTCCTTTGCATGCAAAATGCGGCAAAGCTTATGCTCGATAGGGGCGCAGGAAGAATTATTAATATTTCTTCTATTTCACAATATGAGGCTGCCGAAAACAGAACTCACTATTGCGCATCCAAGGGTGCTATCGGTATGCTTACCAAAAGCAGTGCGTTAGAGCTTGCACGCTATGGAATAACCGTTAATGCAGTTTTACCGGGAAGCATACATACTGATTTCAATAACGATGTGCTTTCAGACCCTGAGTTTTATGAGTCTTGCAGACAGGGTATTCCCCTTAAGCGCTTAGGCAAGGCTGATGATATCGGCGGCGCAGTAACCTTCCTTGCAACCGATGAGGCTTCTTATGTAACCGGTGCTGAAATCGTTGTTGACGGCGGAAAATTATTGTAATTTTTTTACGAAAGGATTATAGATATGAAGTACTTATTTAAGGATGTTTGTCCTGTAATCAATGTGCCTTTTAATGAGGATGAAAGCATTCACTATGAAGGCATTGATAAAATTGTTGATTTTGTAATCGAAAGCGGCTGCAAAAGCATTTGCTTGTTCGCTTTCAACAGTGAGCCTCACAAGATGACCTTGGAGGAGAAGAAATCAGTAATTACATATTTCCTAAAGTCTGTAAACGGAAGAATTGAAACTGTTATCGGTCTTATTGATAACTCAATTAAGGGTGTAATTGAATTAGGCCTTACTGCTAAAGATGGTAATGCTGATGGCGTTATTCTTTATCCCCCTTCAGTTTCTTGCCCTGCAGGTGAAGAGCTTATTTATTACTTCAAAACAGTTGCTGATGCGGTTGACCTTCCTGTTATGATTCAGGATAACCCCCGTTCAACAGGCATAAATATGAGCCTTGATTTCATAATTGATATTTATAACAGAATACCTCAATTCCGTTATTTAAAGGTTGAGTGTCCGGCACCTATCAGAAAGATTCGTCAGATAAACGAAATAACAAAGGGTGCTATCAAGTGCTATAGCGGCAACGGCGGTATCTTCGCGGTTGATGCACACAAAAACGGCGCTTGGGGAATAATGCCCGGTATTGCTATTTGCGATAAGTTTGTTGAGTTTTATGAGCATCTTCACGCAGGAAGAGAAGATAAGGCGAGAGACATTTTTGAAAAAATCCTTCCCCTTGTTTGGTATGAGGACCAGACCTTAGAGTTCTATATTTCTTGCGAAAAAGAACTGCTTAACAGAATGAATGTAACAAAGAATTCACTTATTCGCCGTCCAGGTACAGTTCTTACCGAGAGTGAAAAGGAAGAACTTTTCTGCTTGTTTGACAGAGTTAAATAATTTGGGGTGGAGGTTTTCGTGAAAGAAAAAACTAAAGTTTGGCGCCTTGGATTTGCAGAAATAGGCTGCAAGGATTCCATCCTCACACTCGGCGCAAGTGCTGAGAGCACCACCCTTATTGGCTGCTATGCATATCTCATTAAAAGAACTGATGAATATATACTTGTCGACTGCGGAATTGAGGATATTGAAACTGTCAATAAAACCAAATCCAGTGTGGATGATTGGAAGCGTTCTAAGACCGATGGCGATATACTTTGGAATCTTAAGAGAATAGGTGTTGACCCGCAAGAGATTTCAAAGGTGTTTGTCACACACAGCCATTATGACCATTTTTCGGGTATAGTGCATTTTGAAAATGCAAAAGTTTATATGTCGCAAAAGGAATATGGCTTTTTGCAAAGCGAAGAGCATGTCCACAGAAAATATCTTGATAGTGCCGTAGCCTTTATTGAAAATAAAAAGACAAAAGGTGAGCTTGTGCTTTTCGATGAGGAATATGTTGAGGGCGATATAAAGTGCTCTCTTATCGGCGGTCACACGGTGGGAAGCATACTCGTTTATATCGGCAATTTTCTGTTTACGGGTGATGTTGTTTACCTTCTGGAAAACATCCCGAAAGAAATTCCGATAGGCTTTTGCCTGGATCCCGTTCAGGCAAAGAAGGCGGTATCGCTTTGTAAAGAGCACAAAGGTATCATTTTAACAGGTCATGATATGAAATGTCCTGTATTTTCAGAAGAATAAAAATCAAAAGAAAAGAGGAAAATTATATGAAAATCACAAAGGTTGAACCCATCTTATTATCTTATGAATACAAGCCCGATGAGCAGTGGGGCTGGTCCGGCGGTGAAGTTAAGGTATGGCATACTTCACTTGTAAGAGTTTGGACTGATGAAGGCATTTACGGCGTTGGCGAAATGGGCACAGGCCATTATATCCCCGAAGCTGCAAAGGCTATCTGCGAATTTTTATCTAAAACATTAATCGGTCAGGATCCGTTTGAAATTGAGGTTTTACAGTCAAGAATGTATAAGCTCGGCGCAAACTGGGGCCGCCGCGGTATCGCTATGGGCGTTATCAGCGGTATTGAAAATGCTCTTTGGGATTTAAAGGGCAAGGCTTTGGGCGTTCCCGTTCATTCACTCTTAGGCGGTAAATACCGTGATTCCATCAAAACCTATGCCAGCGGCGGTATGGAGCAGCCTATTGATTCTTTGATTAAAGAGGTTAACGGTTATTTAGAGCGTGGCTTCAAGGCTGTTAAAATCCGTGGCGGATACGATAAGAAGCGTGATGTTCAGAAGGTTAAGGCTTTAAGAGAAGCTTTAGGCTATGATTTCGATTTGGCTATTGACTGCGGTCAGGGCTATGTTCCTTTCGCTTGGTCTGCTAAAGAGGCTATAGGTGTTGTTAAGGCTTTGGAAGAATATCAGCTTATGTTCATTGAAGAGCCCTGCCGTACCGATGAATTGGATGTTTACAGAAAGGTACATGAAGCGAGCGGCACCACACCTATCGCAGGCGGTGAAAATGGATGCTCCATTTATGAGTATAAGGCTTTGGTTGATAACAACTGTCTCGATATTATTCAGCCTGATGTTACTCATGCGGGCGGTATTGCCGAGGTTAAAAAGGCTGCAGAATATGCTTATCTTAACGGCATAACAGTAGCACCTCATGTCTTCCGTTCGGGCGCTTCCTTTATGGCTCACTTGCACCTTCTTTCTGCTATTCCTAACGCTTTGATTTGCGAATTCCAGCAGGTTGCAAACCCCTTGCGTGAAGAGCTTATGAATGAGCCGCTTAAGATGGTTGACGGCGAGCTCATTATTCCTAACACTCCCGGTCTTGGCATTCATCTTGATGATGAAATCATAAACAAGTATCCTTATAAGCCCGGCACTGAGCAGCGCTTTAAGGTTGAAAAATAAGGAGAAATCATATAAATGAAAAAACTATGTGGTGTTAATCCACCTGTTATAACTTTATTTGATGAGCATGGTAAGATTGACATTGAAGCAAGTAAAAAACAGGCCGATTTCCTTATTTCTAAGGGTGTTGACGGTCTGGCTTACCTTGGAACCTCGGGCGAATTCAGTGTAATCCCATTGGAAGAGAAGAAGCATTATGTTAAAGAAATGATTAAATATGTAAACGGCAGAGTAAATGTTATTATCGGTGTGGGTGACACCTGCATCGATAATACCCTCGAGATGCTAGAGTTTGTTGAGCGCGAAGGTGCTGACGGTGTTTTGCTTGTAAACCCATATTTTAGCGTTTATAGCAGCGAAATGGTTATTGCATATTTTAATCATGTGGCTTCTCACACAAAGCTTCCGGTTATTATTTATAACTTCCCTGATTTAACAGGCTATTGCTTCAATGCAGATGTTGTTTGCCGACTTGTTAAGGATAGCCCTAATATCGTTGGTATTAAGGATACCATCGGCGACTTTAACCATATTTTGAGTATGCAAAAGGTTAAGGAGATTAATCCTGATTTTTCTGTTTTTGCGGCTTTTGAAAGTCAGGCTTTGGGAATACTTGCTTGTGGAATTGATGGCTTTATAAATGCAACTGCAAATTTTGCGCCTGAATTCACAGTTAACACCTATCAGGCGGCTCGCAGAAACGATTTCAACGAGGCAAGTGTTTGGTTTAGAAAAATGGTTAAGGCTATGGATATGTATAGCTATAGCACACCGTTGTTCCTTGCTTGTAAGCAGGCTATGTATTACAGAGTTTTTGATAAGGATTATTCTGAAAGACTTCCTGCATTATCACTTGATGCGAAGGCAAAGGCAAATGTTTATAACAAAATGAAAGAATTGCAGTTGATTTAACGGAGGATAATCAGTTATGTTAGATAGAAAAATTGATGATATTGTAAAACTGGTCGTATCCGAGGTTAATGCTCTGCAGGATGCAAATCAAAATATAAGCCGTGCGCACACAGCAGTCTTGAAAACGCAGGAGAAATACGAAATTGAGCAGTATGATATTCCCGAGCTTAAGAGCACTCAGGTGTTAGTAAGAGTTGAGGGATGTTGCCTTTCGTTTGATGATACTGTTGAGTTTTTAAAGGAAAAGAAAGGCGGAGATGCTTCCGCTTGCGGACAGTATGGAACGGGAAAAATTATTAAGACAGGAAGCGCCGCGCTTAAGGATGCTATGGGCAATTCCTTAAATATAGGTGACAGTGTTGTTGGCATAAAATCGGGCGTTGTTAAGAGCGCAATACCTAATAGCTGGTATTCCGACTATATGGTTTTTGATGCAAACACACAGCTTTTAAAGGCTAACTCTCTTGAACTGGATTCACGCCTTATAATGAAAAATGTGCTCGAAATACATAATGAGTTAGTTAAGTATTGCAAGGCAAATAACAGCACTTTAAACCGCGTTGTGATTTTTGGATGCCGTGCAGAAGCACTTTTGATAACAGCTATTTTAAAGAGTATGAATTACGGACAGATTATAGTTGTTGGTGATGATGATGAAAGCTTGGGACTCGCTAAAATGTTAGGCGCACTCGAAACCTTCCATTCTTCTGAAAAGAACGGCATTGAAGGAATGATGGATAGAATCACGCGTGATTTCGGTGGCAAAAAAGCCGATAAGGTGATTCTTTGCACCGATAAATTCGTATCAAAATCAGTGGCAAGGCGATTTGCTGTTACCGAAGATGGTGTTTGTGATTTAAGCCATCTTATAAACAAAAGAATTGAAAAGGCTCAGAAGTATGAGGATTCTTTCAGAGCAAATGTGTCTTCTTATTCTGATAAGGAATATAAGGAGTGCCTTGCAATTTTAGAAAATGCTGAAAAATTAAACCTTCCCTTATACCGCCTTATAACACACCGCTATATACTTAATCAGATAAACGAGGCGCATTGGGCAGGAATCAGAGAAGAAGGCCTTTTGATAGGCGTTTTTAACCGTTAAATTTTTTTAATCTTCAAAAAAGGAGAGAGAATATGGCAGGCGATTTATCGAATAGACTTGAAGCCGCGATAAAGCTTATTAAAAATCTTGATTTTAAAAATCTCAAGTGCGGCAGATATGATGTGGATGATAAATTCTTTTATCTCGTGAGTGAATATCAAACTAAAGCGCCGCACGAGTGCCGCTTCGAAGCGCATAAGAGGTATGTTGATATACAGTATATCGTAAAGGGCGAAGAAGGTATCGCCGTTACCGCTTCTGCCTTTTTAAGTGAATCAGAGCCATATGATCCTCAAAAAGATATCGTTTTCTTTAATGAACCTAAAATGGCTAAGATGCTCGTTTTGCGAGAGGGCGATTATGAGGTCTTTTATCCAAAGGATGCTCATAAGCCTTCTATTGCATCGGGCGAGTCGAAAAAGGTTTTAAAGATCGTTGGCAAGGTGCTCATGTAGGGGTTTATGATGGTTGATAAATATAAAGGTAAAGCGTTGGGCGCTTTGGATATCGATAATTTAACAGGTTGTATTGCCGCGGCAGATGCCGGCTTGAAAGCAGCAAATGTTACAATTCAAGGAATTGTAACCAAAAAGCTTAAAAGCGGCGGCTGTGTTATATTCCGCGGAAGAATAGCAGATATAAATACTGCTATGGAGGCGGCAAAGCTTGCGGCAAAGCAGCACGGAAAAATCACTAATCATACTATCATTGCTTCTCCCACCGAAAACGATGAAGAATTATTTGCATTAATGGTTAGGCAATAAAAATTATTTAAGCTGGCAAAATGGCGGCTGCTATAACCTAACGCTTAATGTGTGGAGCTGCAATCCCTCTGCTTTAAGGTTTTACGAATTCTTAGGAACTGCACCGCAAAAATCGGTGTGGAAAAGCTATTGTGAGCGCAAAAAAAGACGGCGAAGCCGTCTTTTTTTATATTTATTTACTAAATGTAAAAATTGTTCCTATTGGGATATCTTCAATCATATCCTTGAAGGTCTGAGAAACCGATTTAACGGTTAAGGTATCCTCTCCCGTTCTTGTGAAAACAATTTGAGCCTGTTCTTCTTCTTTTGCTGTTAACGTGACAATGTTGTCGCTTTCCGATATTGGCTTCAATGTGGCACCGCTACCTCTTGCAGACCAATATTCCTTACCCTTATAAACAATATAAGAATCCATATAATCAGGGTTATCTTTATTGTTTCTTATATCATCCTGCACCTCCTGCTCCATAGAAGAAAGCGGGTCACCTGTACTAACACCGATGTAAGGAGGTTCGGTTAATTTTAGCTCAGCGGAGCAATAGGTTTCGCCGTTTAAAAATTCAACCGACCATACGCCGCCCTTTTGTGACAGAGGGGTATATGTAACATAGCTTGGGTCTTTAGCATTGCAGCGGGAGCACGCGCCGTTCTTATAATCGTGACCGAGAGCCGCGCCGTCTGTAGCGCCGCAGGAGCATTTCTTCGCTTCGGTGCAGGTGGCATCGGAATACTTATGAGTGTGAGCTTCAGTCTGCTCGGAAGGCTCGCTTTGAACTGGCTCGCTTTCAGTAGGTTGACTTTCGTCAGGCTGGCTTTCGACAGCCTCATTTTCCGCCGTTTTATCCTCGGTGGTAACGGTGGTTTGAATTTCCAGTTTAGTGGATGTTTCTTTTGCTGTTTTAGTCACATTATTGAGAATAAGAGTAGCATCAACGCTTTCATCCTTCTTTTCTGTAATCTTGAAATCGATGGTAGCGTTTTCTTTAATAAAGCCATTTTCGTTTGCCTTTGTTATAAGGGTTTCCACAACAGCATCAAATTTCTTGTTTTCAAATGCTATATCCTTTTCAAATGTTTTTGCATCTTCATTTAATGCCTCTACCGCTAAAACAACGCCCTCCTTATCAAGATAAAGATTAAATTGCGGATTAATGGTAATAAGCAAAACAGATGCATAGTCTTTTGGTTTCACAAAAGCTTGGGTATCGGCTGGAATGCTTGAACTGGTGTCCAAAGAGGTATCACTCTTTGAACAGGCACAGAGGGTGAAAATAAGAGTGATTGCCATAAGTAGTGCGATAATCTTTTTCATTTTTACATCTCCTCAACATATATTGGTATCTAATACCATTTTCATTCTAGTCTTTTTTAAAAATTTTGTCAATATTACAAGTAGAGGAAAACATAACCACGGTTAAAATATAGCTTCGCCGCAATTATTATCATTAAATTTCATAGCTAAAATAAAAAACAGTTGCTAAATTATGTAAACACTGTTAAAATGAAACTATAAATATAAATACAAAAGGAGTAGTTTTATGTCCTGTTTACAGCTTAAAGGCATTGAAAGCGGTGATACCGTTGCCGTTATGCACACAAATATGGGCGATATTGAAATCAAGTTGTTCCCTGAAAATGCGCCTAAGACGGTAGAAAATTTCACAACCCACGCTAAAAACGGCTATTATAACGGACTTATCTTCCATCGCGTTATAAAAGACTTTATGATTCAAGGCGGTGATCCCACAGGTACGGGTATGGGCGGCGAGTCTATATGGGGCCACAGCTTTGAGGATGAGTTTGACCCCCAGCTTCATAACCTTCGCGGTGCGCTTTGTATGGCAAATGCGGGCCCCAACACAAACGGCAGCCAGTTCTTTATTGTTCAGGCAAGCGAGGTTCCCGCTAATATGCTCGAGCAGATGCGCGACCTTACCGACCGCGGCTTCCCTGCAGAGATAACCGAGGCGTATGCCAAAATGGGCGGCACACCCTGGCTTGATTTTCGCCATACTGTGTTCGGTCATGTGGTAAACGGAATGGATACTGTTGATGGTATCGCAAGCACCCCTGTTGGTATGAATGATAAACCTATAAACGATGTTGTTATTAACAGTATAGATATAATCGTAAAATAAAAGGAGCTTTAATATGAAAGGTATTATTTTAGCAGGCGGCAGCGGAACTCGCCTTTATCCACTTACTATGGTAACCTCAAAACAACTTTTGCCGGTATACGATAAACCGATGATTTATTATCCGCTTTCCACTCTTATGCTGGCAGGCATCCGCGATATACTTATTATTTCCACACCCACTGACCTTCCTAACTTCGAGCGCCTTTTGGGTGATGGCTCACGCTACGGCATTAACCTTTCTTATGCCGTTCAGCCCTCTCCTGATGGTCTTGCTCAGGCATTCCTTATCGGCGAGGAGTTTATTGCAGGCGATAGCTGCGCTATGGTGCTTGGTGATAATATATTCTATGGCAGCGGACTTAAGAAGCACTTAAGAGAGGCGGCTTCCCGCGAAAACGGTGCAACAGTTTTCGGCTATTATGTTGATGATCCCGAGCGCTTTGGTATAGTTGAGTTTGATGAAAACGGCAAGGCTATATCTATTGAAGAAAAGCCTAAGAATCCAAAATCAAATTATTGTGTAACAGGTCTTT
>CAZIXG010000020.1:0-11887 GCA_964543305.1 uncultured Ruminococcus sp. | reverse complement strand
CTCAAATGTAATATCAGCGCTTGAAATTCCGTAAAGCGGCATTTTGGGGTTGAGCTAATCCACACAACTGTCTAACACTTTGTTCGGGAAGCCTTAATGCTAACCCTGAAACCTGTGTTGCTGATATCGTAAGAAAGCACTGTGACCGTATTGCCTTTGCTCACATACGCAATGTTAAGCACTTCGAAAACGGCGATTTTTCTGAGGCAAGCCACCGCGACTGTGATGGCGACACAGGCATTCTTGATATATTAAAGGCGTACCACGACTGTGGATTTGAAGGCTACATCCGTCCCGACCACGGCAGACACCTTTGGGGCGAAAAGGCCGGTACCGTTCGCCCAGGCTATGGTTTATATGACCGAGCACTCGGTATTATGTATATGCTGGGTGTTTGGGATACACTTGAAAAGGAGAGTAAAAACTAATGAAAAAAGTAATTGTTGTAACAGGAGCAGGCGGCGTACTTTGCTCAGGTTTTGCTGAATTTCTTGCAGAAAAAGGTGCTAAGGTAGCACTTTTAGACCTCAATGAGCAAGCAGCTCAAAAGGTTGCTGAAGGCATCACAGCTCGCGGCGGTATCGCTAAGGCTTATAAGTGCAACTGCCTTGATAAGGCTGATATTGAGTATGTTCATCGGCAGGTTTTAAATGACCTTGGCAAGTGTGATATCCTTATCAACGGCGCAGGCGGTAACAACCCCAAGTGCACCACTGCTCACGAGGAATATGTTGCAGGCGATGAAAACGCCGAGGATATCCTCACATTCTTTAACATTGATGAAAAGGGCTTCAATTTTGTGTTTGACCTTAACCTAAAGGGTGTTTTGCTTCCAAGTCAGGTATTTATGCCCGATATGCTCGGCAGGAAGGGCTGCTGCGTTCTTAATGTATCTTCAATGAATGCTTACCGCCCCCTTACCAAAATACCTGCATACTCTGCTGCTAAGGCTGCAGTTACTAACTTCACATCTTGGCTTGCTGTTCACTTTGCAAAAGAGGGTATCCGCGTAAACGCTATTGCCCCTGGCTTCTTTGTAAGTAATCAGAACCGCGCACTTCTCTTTAATGAGGATGGCACCCCCACACCCAGAACAGATAAGATTTTGCGATCAACTCCTATGGGCAGATTCGGTGAGGCTGAGGAATTGCTCGGCACTGTTGAATGGTTGCTCGATGAAACAAAGTCAGGCTTTGTAACAGGCATCACAGTTCCTGTTGACGGCGGATTTTCTGCATACTCAGGAGTATAATTATGGCTGATATTAAAATTTTTGCATTCGCCGATGAGGCAAGCCCGATGATAGACGGTCAGATTGAAGCTATGAAGCGCAACGGCCTTCAGGGACTTGAAATTCGAAATGTTGATGATGTCAATGTTTCTGATATCACCTTCGATAAAGCTCGCGAGGTGCGCTCAAAGCTCGATAATGCAGGACTTATAACATGGTCTATCGGCTCACCAATAGGTAAAATCGATATTGAGAAGGATGACTTTGCCGCACACCTTGAAAAGCTAAAGCACACCATAGAAATTGCAAACATTTTAGGCGCGAAAAACATTCGTATGTTCTCATTTTATATGCCCGCCGATAAGGATTCTTCAATTTTCAAGAACGAGGTTTTAGACCGCCTTGGAAAAATGGCGGAAATTGCTCATGGCACAGGTGTTACCCTTTGCCACGAGAATGAAAAGGGAATTTACGGTGACCGAGCAGCTCAGTGTCTCGAAATTCTCACAACAGTTCCTGAAATTAAGGGAATATTTGACCCCGCAAACTTTGTGCAGAGCGGTGAGGATACTATTGCCGCTTGGAAGCTTTTAAAGCCTTACATAAAGTATATGCATGTTAAGGATGCGCGCTCGAGCGATGATGTTATCGTTCCCGCGGGCAGTGGTGACGGTAATTTCAAGATAATCGTTCCCGAATATATAGCTGCAGGCGGCACCGCCTTTACAATGGAGCCTCATCTTAAAGAGTTCAGCGGACTTTCCGGCCTTGAACGCGAGGGCGAGGAAAGCAAGGTTGGCGAATTCAATTTTGCAACAGGCGATGAGGCATTTGATTATGCATGCAATGCTTTTAAAGCAATTCTTTAATTGTTAGGAGAAAATTAAAATGAATAAAAAAGTAAAACTTGGTATTATAGGCTTCGGTAATATGGGTACAGGCCATACTGCTAATCTTATGGCAGGCAAGTGCCCCGAAATTGAGCTTGTTGCTATCTGCGATAAAAATCCCGACCGCATTGAGTTTGCAAAAAACAAGTACCCCGAAGAAGGCTTTACATATTTTACAGATGCTATCGAGATGCTTGATAGCGGTCTTATCGAAGCTTGTTTGGTTGCAGTGCCGCACTATGACCACACAACATATTCTATCGAGTGTATGAAGCGCGGAATCCATGTTATGTGCGAAAAGCCCGCAGGTGTTTACACTAAGCAGGTTCGCGAAATGAATGCAGAGGCGCAGCAGCATCCTGAGGTGGTTTTCGGTATGATGTTCAATCAGCGTACCAACCCCGTTTATAAGAAGATGCGCGAGCTGGTACAGTCGGGTAAGTACGGTCAGATTCGCCGCACAAACTGGCTCATAACCAACTGGTATCGTTCACAGGCTTACTATAATTCAAGTGACTGGCGTGCTACCTGGGCAGGCGAAGGTGGCGGTGTGCTTCTTAATCAGTGCCCCCATCAGCTTGACCTTTGGCAGTGGATTTGCGGTATGCCCGTTAAGGTGCAGGCAAATATTAAGTACGGTCAGTGGCACGATATTGAGGTTGATGATGATGTAACCGCTTATGTTGAGTATGAAAACGGAGCAACAGGCGTATTTATCACAACAACGGGTGATGCTTGCGGTACAAACCGTTTTGAAATTCAGATGGATGGCGCTAAGCTTGTTTGCGAAAATGATAAGCTCACCGTTACAGAATACGAAACAAACGAGCCTGAGTTCAACGCTAAAAATACCGAAATTTTCCCTGCGTTCCCAACAAAGGACCTTGAAATTAATATTGATGAAGAAAATCCGCAGCATTGGGGTGTTCTTAACGCTTGGGCGGGTAAGATTCTCCACGGCACTGATTTAGTGGCAGATGGCTCTGAGGGCATTAAGGGTGTAACTCTTTCTAATGCTATGCACCTTTCTGATTTCCTTGGTAAAACTATTGAGCTTCCTTTCGATGAAGAGCTTTACTATGAGGAGCTTATGAAGCGTGTTGCAACCTCCAAGAAGAAGGAAAATGTAACTGCTGCTTTTGCTGATACCACAGGTACTTACGGCGGCTCAAAGTAATAATTATAATCCCCTAACGGAGGGCAAATTATGGATATGGTTCGTGTAGGAATTATAGGAATAGGCAATATCGGCACAGCCCATGCAAATTATGTGGGCGGCGGTAAAATTGAAGGTGCGCAGCTTGTAGCACTTTGTGATATTTCGCCTGAGCGTCAACAATATTGCAAAGATAATTACCCTGAAATTCCGATTTATACCGATTATCGCGATATGCTTTCGAGCGGTCTTATTGATGCGGTAATCATATCTGTTCCGCACAGACTACATTGCGATATTGCAATTGAAGCCTTAAATTGTGGTTTGCATATTTTGGTCGAAAAGCCGATTGATGTTACCGTTACAAAGGCAAAGGCACTCAATGAGGCTATCGAAAAAAGCGGTAAAAAAGCGGCAATTATGTTTAATCAACGCACTAATCAAATCTTTCAAAAGGCGCGTGAAATTGTAAAGAGCGGTCAGCTTGGTGCACTCAAGCGCACAGTTTGGATAGTTACCAACTGGTATAGAACTCAGTATTACTATGATTCGGGCGATTGGCGTGCTACTTGGGCAGGTGAGGGCGGTGGCGTGCTTCTTAATCAGGCACCCCATAACCTTGATATATGGCAGTGGATTTGCGGCGTACCAACAGAGATTAAGGCTGTTTGTGATATTGCAAAGTTTCATAATATTGAGGTTGAGGATGATGTTACCATTCTAACCCGCTATGAAAACGGCGCCACGGGTGCATTTATCACCTCAACAGGTGAATTTCCAGGCACTAACCGCCTTGAAATTTCGGGTGAGCTTGGTAAAATAGTGCTTGAAAACAACACTCTTAAATGGTGGAAGCTGCCTATTAATGAGCGCGAATTTTGCGCCACTGTTGAGCAAAGCTTCCCAACTATTGAAACAGAGTATTCGGAATTCGTTTCTCAAAACACTAATGATATAGCCTATCAGGGAATATTGCAGAATTTTGCTAATGCTATACTTAAGGATGAGGAGCTTTTATCCCCCGCTATAGAGGGAATTAATGAGCTTTCTATATCCAATGCCGCTTACCTTTCTTCTTGGAAGAACGGCGCTAACATTAAGCTGCCGATAGATAACAAAGAATTCGATAAGTATTTTTACAAGCGTGTGAAAAAATCGGTAGTTAAGGATTCTGTGTCTAAAAAAACAGGCAACGAGGATTATTCATCCCGTTGGCAGGTTAAATGGTAATTTTAAAGCCGTGAGTTTTTGCTCACGGCTTGATTTTTAAAAGTATTGTAGTAACCTCTGATTTGTTGTATAATAAATAAAAAGGAGGGATAATATGCAGCTTGTTATTATCACAGCTTTAGGTGTGGGCGCCGCAACCATTTTCGGCTCACTTATAGGCTTTGCTTTTAAAAATATAACACATAAGTTTTCTGATATAATGATATCGTTTGCCGCAGGTGTTATGCTGGCGGCAGCCGTATTGGGCCTTATATTGCCATCTGTCGAGCATGGCGGCAGATGGGGCCTGCTTATCACAGTTGCGGGCATTTTTGCGGGCGCTGTGAGCCTTAACCTCATAGATAAGCTTGTTCCGCATCTTCACAAGATAGTAGGCTCTGAGGCAGAGCAGCATAACAATGCAAATTTAAGTAAGGTTCTGCTTTTTGTAACTGCTATTGCAATCCATAATTTGCCTGAGGGTATAGCCGCAGGTGTGGGCTTCGGCACGGGCGATACCTCGCAAGCACTGCTTATCGCTGGCGGTATAGCACTGCAGAATATCCCCGAGGGTATGGTTATAATAGGACCAATGCTTGCCGCAGGTGTTACACCCAAAAGAACCTTTATCTGCGCTATGGCAACGGGACTTGTTGAGGTGGTAGGCACCTTTATAGGTTACTTTGCTGTAAACATTGCATCGGCGGTGTTGCCTTTTGCGCTCGCCTTTGCGGGTGGCACAATGCTCTATGTTATAAGTGATGAGATGATACCCGAAACCCACGCCCACGGAAATCAACGCGGCGCAACATACGCACTGCTTGTCGGCTTTTGCATAATGCTTATAACCGATGTTTTTTTGGGATAATATAAAAGAAAGGGGAGAGAAACCTGATGGACAAGTTTCGGTTAGCATCTAAATATAAGCCTACGGGTGACCAGCCCCAAGCGATAGAGCAAGTAGTTGACGGTATAAATAAAGGCTACCGCGAGCAGACACTTCTTGGCGTTACCGGCTCGGGTAAAACCTTTACAATGGCTAATATTATCGAAAAAGTCAATCGCCCAACGCTTGTTCTCGCTCACAATAAGACTCTCGCCGCACAACTTTGTAGTGAGTTCCGTGAATTTTTCCCTGAAAACGCGGTTGAATATTTTGTGTCCTATTATGATTATTATCAGCCCGAAGCGTATATCCCAGGCACCGATACCTATATTGAAAAGGATAGCGCTATAAATGATGAGATAGATAAGCTGCGCCACAGCGCCACCTGCGCGCTATCCGAGCGGCGCGATGTTATAATTGTGGCTTCAGTTTCCTGCATTTATTCTCTCGGCAACCCTATCGACTACCGAAATATGGTTATCTCACTTCGCACAGGTATGGAAAAGAATCGCGATGAGCTCATCCGAAAGCTTGTGGATTTGCAATATGAGCGAAATGATATAAACTTTGTGCGCAATAAATTCCGCGTTCGTGGTGACACGGTGGAGGTTTATCCTGCCTATTCTTATGGTAATGCTCTAAGAATTGAATTTTTCGGTGACGAAATAGACAGAATAAGCGAAATCAACACCGTAACGGGTGAGGTTAAGCAGTTTTTATCCCACACCGCAATTTATCCAGCCTCTCACTATATCGTGCCGCAGGATAAAATGGCCGATGCTTTAGAGGAGCTTCGCCGCGAAATGGAGGAGCGTGTTGCATTCTTCCAGGAAAACGGCAAGCTTATTGAGGCTCAGCGCATCCGCCAACGCACCGAGTATGATATTGAAATGCTTAGGGAAATCGGTATGTGCAAGGGCATTGAAAACTATTCTCGCGTGCTTTCAGGCAGAGCACCAGGCAGTACGCCTTCAACTCTCTTGGATTATTTCCCTGATGATTTTCTGCTTTTTGTGGATGAATCGCATGTAACACTGCCTCAGGTGCGCGGAATGTTCGGCGGCGATAGGGGAAGAAAGGATAACTTAATAGAGTATGGCTTCCGCCTGCCCTCGGCATACGATAACAGACCTCTTAATTTTGAGGAATTTTATAACCACATAAATCAAGCGGTGTTCGTGTCCGCCACCCCAGGGGAGTTTGAAAAGCAGCATTCAGCGCAGATAGCCGAGCAGGTTATCCGCCCAACAGGACTATTGGACCCACCTGTTACGGTAAAACCGAGTGATGGACAGATAGATGATATAGTGTCGCAAATTAATATCCGCGTTGAGCGTGGTGAGCGTGTTCTTATAACAACACTCACCAAAAAAATGGCAGAGGACCTTACTGAATACCTCGAAAACCTTGATATAAAGGTGCGCTATATGCACTATGATATTGATACTATCGAGCGAATGGAAATTATCCGCGACCTGCGCCTTGGCGAATTTGATGTGCTTGTTGGCATAAATCTTTTGCGTGAGGGCCTTGACATTCCTGAGGTTTCCCTTGTGGCTATTCTTGATGCCGATAAAGAGGGCTTCCTTAGAAGCGAAACCTCCTTGGTGCAGACCATAGGTAGAGCTGCAAGAAATGCAAACGGTGAAGTTATAATGTATGCCGATAGCGTTACCCGCTCTATGGAAAGCGCCATCCGCGAGACCGAGCGCCGCCGCGCAATTCAGCAAAAATATAATGAAGAGCACGGTATCATACCTAAAACCATCGTTAAGGATGTTCACGATATTATCGAAATCGGCACCAAGGTAGAGGGCGAAAAGACTGATAAAAAATTAAGCCGTGCAGAAAAGGAAGCGCTTATCAAGCGACTCACAAACGAAATGAAGCAGGCGGCAAAGATACTCGAGTTCGAGCACGCCGCATACCTTCGCGACCGCATAGAAAAATTAAGAAAAAGCAGATAAGAAAAACCCCGAAGAAGCTTCGGGGTTTAAATTTTACGGATGAAAAATTTCATTATCAAAATCGGTTAGAAACATTGCCGCGTATGTAAATGCTAAATGGAATAGCGAGGTGTTCCATTTTAAATCCTTGCCAAATGCCTCATAGGTGGTGGTAGCACCCTCGTTTATCATACGAAGCCACGCGTTTTTATTGCCTAAAATTTGATGAAGCAGTGCTTCATCACCGTTTTGCTTTGCCACAACTAAAAGCGGGAAGGTCATAAAAATATTAAGGTTTGAAATTCCACGCCTATGGAACATATCAAACGCGTTTTTCTTGAATTCAGCATCGTTGTTAAACCCAAACATAACGGGCAAAACATTAGCAGGAATGCTCGCGTGTGAGGAGGATTTGCTATCCTTATAAATATGGCGCTCGCTATCATAAAAAGCCTTGTCAAATGAATCTATCATCGGCTTTGTGTCGCGGTAGGTCTCTCTGCCTAAAATGCCGAGTAGTCGGTTCACAACCCTTATTGCGCCTATATAATAAGCGCTTATAACATTGTGTGTGCCCTTTGTTATCTCCATATTCTGCAGTGTTTCAACCGCGTAGCCATCACGCGATTCACGCGGCCAGTCAACAACACACCATTTATCAAGGTCGTATAAAAGACCGCATTCTGCGGTTTCATAGCGCTCTTTATAATATTCGAGCATATCAACCATTTCATCTATATATTCTGCGATAAAGGCTTTATCCTTTTTAAGCGCATAGTGAACACACATTGCCCAAGGCAGCATAAGAGGATATTCAGCAATTTCCTGAGCAAAAGCGCAGGAGGTGCAAGTAAGCATACCGCGTTCTATTTTGCGGCTACGGGTTGCCTCGGCTACCAGCTTTTCAAGGATAGCCGTGTCACCTGTGAGTACGGCAAGGGTAGAGGAGGTGTAAACACCGTCACCTACATATTGTCCCTTTTCGCGCTCCATACAATCCATTATCATTTCCTGAACGCCGTAGTGCAGGGAATTAACACATAAATTCCAAACCTTTAAGAGGTTTTCATCATTTGTATTAGGCTTTGCAATAAGCTCAAAAGGATAGTGGCGGGATATAAGCTTAATATCGATAATTTCTGTATCCTTGGGCAGTATCAGCTCGGCATAACGGAATGACTTATAGTCAAACCAGTCGAGTGTGTCACCGCCACCCGAGAGTATCCACTGCTCCTCATAATCACAGCCTGCTCGCAGCTTATAGCGAACACTGCCGTCGTCGTTTAATTCCTGAGCGCATCTCACAGTGATAATATCACCCTTTTTACCCTTTGCGGTAATCTTTAAATAACCCACATAGCAAGAACCAAAATCAATAAATAAGCTCTTGCTGTCTTTCTTTGTGACAACAGGTGATATTTGCTCAACAGTAAGCTGACCTATCATACTTTTATAAAGGGGAATATCGTTTTGGCTTATAACCGCATTGCCCCAAGAAGTATCGTCAAAATCGGGCTTTTCAAAACCCACCTCAGGCGCGTTGCTATCGTATTTTTCAAGAAATTGCGTGTCATAGCCGCATTTTCCCGTTGCAGTGTATGCGGTGTGCTCGGCTATTTTAAAGCTTTCATCGCTTGAAAGAATTATATCACTGTCAAGCTCTAAATCAAGTATCAGTCCGTGGCGCATATCGCCGCTTACCCAAACTCTGTTTACAAGGCCTTGGTAGTATGTATGAACAGCGATAGTGTTTTCACCCGATTTAAGGTAATTTGTGATGTTAATTGTGTCATAATAGTAGTGGAAGGTGTAGCCCGCGGCAGGGCCCATTCCCACCTGCTTACCGTTAATATAAAGCTTATAGTAATCATCGGCGGAGATGTGGATTAAAGCCTTACTGAAATTTTCTAAATTAAATTTTTTCCTAAAAAGAATATGCTTGTTCTCTACATTGTTTTCAGCAATAACACCATTATTTTTATTCGGCAAATTTACAGTTTCAGCGTTTGCAAAAATCTCACTGGTTATCCATTTCCCTGTGAATTTTCTGTTTTTGCTATCCATAACATCACCTCGAACTCAGTGTAACACAACAGAAAATAGTTTTCAAGAATTATTATTTAAGTATTTACATTAAAAAACAAATGTCGTAAAATATATATAATTAGCAAATTATGGAGGAAGATACTTTGTCAAGTGATAAGCTGATAATTAAGGGTGCCAGAGAGCATAACCTTAAAAACATTGATGTTGAAATCCCGCGCGATAAGCTTGTTGTGCTCACAGGTCTTTCGGGTAGCGGAAAATCATCACTCGCCTTCGATACCATTTATGCCGAGGGACAGCGCCGTTATGTAGAGTCGCTGTCAAGCTATGCCCGTCAGTTTTTAGGACAGATGGAAAAGCCTAATGTGGATAGTATTGATGGTCTTTCTCCTGCTATATCTATCGACCAAAAGACTACCTCTAAAAACCCACGCTCAACTGTGGGTACGGTTACTGAGATTTATGATTATTTGCGCCTTTTGTATGCGCGTGTTGGTGTGCCGCACTGTCCGGTTTGCGGTAAGGAGATAAGCCAGCAGTCTACCGACCAGATAGTAGATACCGTTATGGCTTTGCCTGAGGGCAGTAAAATTCAGATACTTTCCCCCATAGTTAAGGGAAGAAAGGGTGAGCATACAAAGGAGCTTGAGCGTGTTCGCAAATCGGGCTATGCGCGTGTTCGTATAGACGGCAATATCTTCGACCTTTCAGAGGAAATAAAGCTCGAAAAGAATAAAAAGCATATGATAGAGGTTGTGGTTGACCGCCTTGTTATAAAGCCCGATATCCGCTCACGACTGACCGATAGCATCGAAACCGCGCTATCTCTTTCAGGCGGCCTTGTTGCGGCAGATGTGATAGATGGGGAGGAGCTGCAGTTTTCCCAAAGCTATGCCTGCGATGAGCACGGCATCAGCATTCCCGAGCTCACACCCACAATGTTCTCCTTTAATAATCCCTTGGGCGCCTGCCACACCTGCACAGGAATTGGTATGTTTATGAAGATAGACCCCAGACTTATTATTCACGATGAGGATAAATCGTTGGCAGAAGGCTGCATTAAGGCGGCTGGTTGGGGCGTTAACTCCTATTTTAATCCCGATGCGGGCGCTATCGCACAGATGTATTATAACGGTATTGCCCTCAAATACGGCTTTGATATAACCACCCCTTGGAAAGACCTACCTGAAGAAGCTAAAAACGCGGTGCTTTATGGAACGGGTGAAGAAAAGCTCGAGCTTTATCGAAACCAAGACTTCGGCGGCGGTAAATATTATGCACCGTTTGAGGGTGTTGTAAATAACCTTCAAAGAAGATATGAAAACACCAAAAGTGACTGGGCACGCGCCGAGTATGAAAGCTATATGAGTGAAAGCCTGTGCCCCGACTGCAAGGGCGCGCGGCTTAAGCCCGAATACCTTGCGGTAACCGTTGGCGGCATAAACATTGAGCAGTTTTGCGAAATGTCTATATCAGAGGAAATTGAATTTATAAGTGATTTGAAATTTTCTCAGCGAGACCATATGATAGCAGAGCCAATATTAAAGGAAATAAATTCCCGACTTTCCTTCCTTTCGAGCGTGGGACTGGACTATTTGTGCCTTTCCCGCTCATCAGGCACGCTTTCGGGTGGAGAGAGCCAGCGCATACGCTTAGCAACACAGATAGGCTCATCTCTTATGGGCGTGTTGTATGTACTGGATGAGCCGAGCATAGGACTTCATCAGCGTGATAACGAGCGCCTGCTTGCCACCTTAAAAAGACTTCGCGACCTCGGCAACACCCTTATCGTGGTGGAGCATGATGAGGATACAATGCGTGAAGCCGACTATATAGTTGATATAGGACCGGGGGCGGGTATCCACGGAGGTAAGCTTGTGTTCAGCGGAACACCTGAGGAGCTTAAAAATTGCGAAAACTCCATAACCGCCGATTATCTCTACGGTAAAAAGAGTATCCCCGTACCGAAAAGTCGCCGCAAGGGCAATGGCAATACCCTCACCATAAAGGGCGCTAATGAAAACAACCTTAAAAATATCACTGTTAAAATACCGCTTGGTAAGTTCGTGTGTGTTACGGGTGTTTCGGGAAGCGGTAAGTCTTCCCTTGTTAACGATATTATCTATAAGGTGCTTGCCAATAAGCTAAACCGCGCTAAAACAATAGCGGGCAAGTATAAATCGATAGAGGGCATTGAGTACCTTGATAAGGTTATAGATATTGACCAGTCGCCCATAGGCAGAACACCTCGAAGCAACCCCGCTACCTATACGGGTGTTTTCAATGATATAAGAGAATTGTTTGCTAACACCAAGGATGCTAAAGCCAAGGGCTATGCTGCGGGCAGATTTTCCTTTAATGTTAAGGGCGGCCGTTGTGAAGCCTGCTGCGGCGACGGTATTTTAAAGATAGAAATGCACTTCCTGCCTGATATTTATGTGCCCTGCGAGGTATGCGGCGGCACCCGTGATAGTCGCGAAACACCTAATGTTAGGTACGAGTGCAAGAAGATCTAGGCTGTTC